>CAMATV010000406.1 GCA_945861235.1 Opitutus sp. GAS368 | reverse complement strand
TGGCCACGTTGGTCGCCGACAGTTTTGAAACGGGTTCGCGGCCGGGCAGCGAGGGCGTGCCGCAGGCGTTCGGCACGTGGGGCGGCGATCATGCGGAGATCGCAATGGCGGGGGCAGGCCTCGCGCCCCGCACGGGCCCGCGGATGTTGCGGCTCCTGCGGTCCGACTATGTGGGTGAGAATTCGGTGCTCAGCCATGTCGGCGACCAGCTGCAGATCATCGACCTCGCGGCCCATCGCGCCGCGATCGGGACCGGGCGGGTGGTGGCCCATGCCGAGGCGTGGTTCAACCAGGTGGCGCCGGGGGCGGCGGAGGAGTTTGCGGGTGGCGTCACGTTGTTTGCGTTTGCCCGCGATCCGCGCGACCACCGCAGCGAGACGTGGAATGCCTGGTATGGAGGCCATCTCGGTCTCAGTGGTCAGCAGCAGGAACGCACCGATCGCGATCCGGCGACGTGGGAGCGCGTGTCCACCCGTCTGCCGCTGCCGGCGGGCACACGGTTTCTCGTGGTCCACATTCGGATCAACCGCACGCGGCCGGAGCCGACGGCGACGCCGATTACGTTTGCCGGCTCCTATGTCGACGACGTGAAAGCGGAATTGCTCCTGCGTCCGGCCGCCACGGTCGCGGCGGAAAATGCCGCGCAGTGACGCGCCGCCCCGCGCGCGTCACGCTCTCCTGATTTTCAATTTTTGCCTCCACCTCAAACCCCAGATGAAAACTAACCGCTTCTCTTTCTTGTCCGTGCTCATGTTGCTCTCGCCGATGGCTGCGCTCGCGCAATCCGTCCCTTCGCCGGCTTTGGCATCCGCGCCGGCGGAACCGAGAGCCACCGTCACCCTCTCACCGTTTGAGGTGTCCGAAGACAAGGATCAGGGCTACGCCGCGTCGCACTCGCTCGCTGGTGGGCGCATCAACACCGAATTGATCAAGACCCCGGCTGACGTGACGGTGCTGACGCGAGCGTTCCTGAACGACATTGGCGCGCTCGATTACCAGGACGCTGCGCCTTACATCACCTCGATGGCGCAGACTGATCCGGTCGTGACGACGGACTTCGGCAACAAGTTCACTGTGCGCGGACTGCCCGTGGGTCTGCAGATGCGAAACTACTTTCGCGTCGCTCGGCCGGTGGACGGTTACATCACGGAGCGACTCGAAGGGCTGCGCGGGCCGAACTCGTTGCTGTTTGGCGACGGGGCGCTCGGGGGCGGACTGAACACCGTGACCAAGCGCGCCCGGCCCGGGCAGAACCTTGGCGAGGTTATGTTGCGCTTCGACTCTGAGCGTTCCCGCTATGCCGCTGTCGATCTGAACCGCAGTCTCGGTGCCCGGACGGCCGTGCGGGCGAACGCGTTTGGCCAGGAGGCGCGTTATTGGATCGACCGCAAGTTTGATGATCGCAGTGGGGTGCACCTCGCCGCGCTCCATCGCCCGTGGGCAAAGGCGGAACTGCGCTTGGAGGGTGAGTTCAACAAGTCCTCGACCAACTACCCGGCGTCGTTCTTCCGTGACACGAATTCGAACTATACCACCGGCTACCGCGTCGTGGCACCGCTGACGGTGGCGTCGCCGGCCGCGGGAGTGAATCGCATCACGACGGAGACTCTAGTCTGGAGTCCGACCCAGTCGGGCCGGGTCTTCAACCTTATCAACTTTGGCCGTACCACCGGCTCCAATCTGGCGATGACCCCAGACCTGCAGGGCATCGTGCCCAACATTCCCTCGGTGCGGCCCAATTTTAGCAACCAGCCGCGCAACGGCACCGGCGACATTCGCCACTACCTGCTGAGCGGGGTCTTCGAGCAGCAAGTGACCCGCCAGCTTACGGCGGAGTTTGCGATCCAGTACGTCAACATCGCCCGCTACGCCCGGAACGTGAAATGGGACAACTCCTCCCTTGATCCCAACGCCATTTTGCCCGACGGCACGCCGAACCCCAAGGTGGGAAAGGTTTATGATGAAAAGGCCTGGCGCTGGTATCTCCAGGATACGCAGCACTTCGACATGCGCGCCGCCCTCGCGTGGCAGGTTCCGGTCAAGCGGTGGGAACAACGCGTCAGCTGCTTCGTCTTTCGCCGCCAGGAGACGACGGACTTTGAGACCTTTCAAATCGGCCGGAACAACCACCCGACCAATCCCCTGATCAACGCCACGGTCAATGAGCCCCTCTACCGCATCTATTGGGATGACCCGGAGCCGCGCTTTGTCCCGCCGTCCAATGATAGCACCTACACCTGGGAGACCCTGCGCACCACCGACCAGCGCGTGATCCAGACGACCAACAGCGCGCAACTCGCGACGGTCGCCTCGTTCTGGGAGGATCGGCTCAGTGTCATCGGCGGGGTTCGCTTTGACGACTACGAGCAACGCCAGCGTGACGGCGCGACCCGCGATGCCGCAGGTCGCTTCGTCACCCGCGCCTGGCAGGGGGTTACGGCGCGGCCCACGACGTCATCGGGGGGATTCGTCTTTTTTCCGATTCGTCCCGTCGGACTTTACGCAAACTACGCCGAGACCTTCAGCCCGGTCTCTAGTGGAGGACGCGGACTGCGGGGCGAATTCTTCGGCCCAACGCAGGCCAGTTCGTATTCCGGCGGCCTGCGCTTCCGCCTAGCGGGCGACCGGATCGTCGGCTCGCTCGGGGCCTACGAGTCGGAGGAGAAGGGCCGTCTCCTGCAGTATCAGAGCGCCGCCATCAATCGGATCTGGACCAATCTGAACAAGAGCGAATTGCAGGTGGATCCGGCGCTGAGCAATTATCGCGACTCGCTCGATTACGCCGCAAGCGGGGTGGAACTGGACCTAACGGCGAATCTTGGGAAAAACTTTCGGCTGCGGGGCAACGTCGCCAAGCCGCGGACCAAACAAACCAACACCGTACCTGGGCTGCGGGCCTACTACGCGGAGTACATCGCCGAGTGGCGGGCGGGGGCGGCAAACCTGGCGAATCCCAATCGCAACCAAATCGCGACCGACCTCGCGTCGCTCGAAACCACGATGAGCAACGCCAACGAGGGTCGGGTGCTCAACTACACGCCGGACTACACCGGGAGCATCTTCGGCATGTATTCATTCACCGCCGCTCCGCTGCAGGGGTTGCGCCTGGGCGGAGGCCTGGCGTGGCAGGGCCCGCGGGTGATCGGCAACCAGCTCAACCGCTCGTATGACTACATCAAGAGTGACGGCTATTACACCGCCAACCTTTCGATTGGCTATGCCCTCAAGCTCGGTCGCCGGCCCATCGACTTGCAGTTCAATATCACCAACCTGCTCGATTATGCCGACCCGATCTACAGCGGTACATCGACTTATGCCGGTCAGGCGTTGCGGGCGCCGCACTACTACCTCGACGCAAGGAAGGCCGCGTTGTCCGCGACCTATCGCTTTTGACGGCCGTGGGCGAATTTGCCGAACTCCGGCCACGCCGAATGAACCCAACCCTCGTACTGCTGATCGTCGTTGTGTGTTTTCCTTGGACGGGAAGGTGCGCCGAACCGCCGGCCGTCGGCTGGCCGTTAAGTGAAGCCGAGACGACCTACGTCCTGCGCCCGGAGCACGAGCGGCGCCCGGGCGTGGCGGAGAAAAAACATCAGCCCGCACTGTGGCCGGTCACGCCAACGGCCGGGCATTGGGGTGGGTCGAAATGGCTGGAGACCCACGCGAAACTGGTCGCGCACGCGCAGGCCACCCCGGGGCCGATCGATGTCCTGTTGGTCGGCGACAGTATCACCCAGCAGTGGGGCAGTGTCTTGGAGCGCAAGCCGCTCAATGCCGCGTGGCAAAAACACTTCAGCCGCTACCAGACCGTCAACCTCGGCATCGGCGGCGACAAGACGCAGAACGTGCTGTGGCGACTCGACCACGGAGGAGTAGCAGGGCTCCGGCCGCGCCTCGTCGTCCT
>CAMATV010000405.1 GCA_945861235.1 Opitutus sp. GAS368 | reverse complement strand
AGAATGGTCGCGTGGATGTCGTGCACGTGCGCTTTTTCCGACTCGGCGCGCAAGCCCACGGCGTCAGTGGAACCGATCACCTGCCCACCTTTGATGCCGCCGCCGGCGAGCCACATCGAAAAGCCGTGCGGGTTGTGGTCGCGACCGTTCGCGCCTTCGCTCATCGGCATGCGACCAAACTCGCCACCCCAAATCACCAGCGTCGAATCGAGGAGGCCGCGTGACTTCAAATCTTTCAACAGGCCGGCGACGGGCAGATCACTCTGCGCACACAGCTTGGAGTGGTTGCCCTCCATGTCAGCGTGGCCGTCCCAGCCGTTGGTGTCGCCACAGTAAAGCTGCACAAAGCGCACACCGCGCTCGAGCATCCGGCGCGCCAGCAAACAGCGCAGGCCGAACTCCTCGGTGATTTTCTGGTCGAGGCCATAGAGTTTTTTCGTGGCCTCAGTTTCACGCGAAATATCCACGACGTCGGGCGCGTGTTGCTGCATGCGAAACGCCAGCTCATAGGCCGCGATGCGAGCCGCGAGTTCTGAGTCCTCCTCGCCCGCCGCAAGATTTTCTCGGTTGAGCTGATTGATAAAATCCACCGTCGCCGCCTGCTGCGCCCCGGAGATGCCGGCGGGCGTATTAAGATTGAGGATCGGCGACGCGCCTCCCCGCAAAATCGTGCCTTGGTAGGCGGCGGGCATGTAGCCGTTGCCCCACGCCGGCGCACCACCCTTCACCCAACCCGAGGGATCGGGCATGACGACGAAGGCGGGCATATTTTGGTTTTCCGTGCCGAGCCCATAGGTCGCCCACGAGCCGAGACTCGGCCGACCCATGAGAATCGAGCCGGTGTTCATCTGGTAAACGGATTCGGGATGAGTGACGCTGTCACCGTGACAACCGCGCAACACGCACAGTTCGTCGGCGCACGAGGCGATGTGCGGCAGGAGATCGGAGATTTCGGTGCCGGACTGTCCCCGCGACCGAAACTCCCGGAGCGGTGCGAGCAGCTTGTTTTTCGCGACGGCCCGGCGGGTCTTGAACGTGCCGAACGATTCCGGAATTGGCTGGCCGGCGAGCCGGATCAGATCGGGCTTCGGGTCGAGCAGGTCCACATGGCTCGGACCGCCCGACATGAAGAGGAAGATCACGCGTTGCGCCTTGGCGGCGAAATGCGGCAGTTTCGAGGCAAAGGGATTGACGAGGCCCGACTCCGGCGCGGCGAGCAGTCCTTCTTGGCCGAGCAGAGAGGTCAGCGCCACCATCCCAAAGCCACCACCGGCATGACGCAAAAACGAACGGCGGGACGTGGGGCGCGTCGCAAATCCTCCGGGGCCGCAGCAAGGTTCAGTCGACATAGACAAATGCGTTGAGGTTAAAGAGCCCGCGGCACAGCTCGCTGAGCGGTGAGCGGGCGAGAAATTCCACCGAGAGCCGGCGCTCCATCGCGGTGGGCGGGCGACCGATAATGAGGCGATAGGCCAACGTGACACGCCCTTCGGGCGAGTCGGCTGCTGCGGTCAACCGCTCCGCTGTGCGCGCCGCCGCCGCCAAGACTTCCTCCGCGTTGAGTAAGGTCAGTGACTGCGGCGCCGTCGTGCTCCGCTCGCGCGCCGAGCAGCTCAGGTTGTTGTCGGGCGCATCGAACACCTCGAGGAAGGGAAACCGCAGGTTTCGCCGCGCAAAAATATAGAGGCTGCGCCGCGTGTGTTCGCGCGGGTCGGTGCTCGCGATCCAACCCTTGGCGCCCTCAAACAGATCTTTCGGAATCGGCGGGAAAACTCCGGGACCGCCGACCTCCAGATTCAGTTCACCGCTGATCGCGAGGAGACAGTCACGGATCACCTCGCCCTCAATCCGCAGCCGATTCATGCGCCCATAGAGGCGATTCTCCGGATCGCGGACCACCTCGGCCGCGGCGACCGTGCTGGCCTGCTGATAAGTCGCCGAGAGCAACATGAGCCGGTGCATGGCTTTCAAACTCCAGCCTTGCCCAGTAAACTCTGCCGCCAGCCACTCGAGCAGCGCCGGATGCGTCGGCTTTTGCCCATGCGTGCCGAAGTCACTCGGGGTGCCGACCAGCCCGCGACCGAAATGATGCTGCCATATTCGGTTCACCATCACACGCGCCGTGAGCGGGTGCGCCTCGCTCGCTACCCAATGGGCGAGCGGCGCGCGCACGTTTTCCTCCACCTCGCTCGCCGCCGCACCGCCCCTGGACAGCACCTGCGGAAACCCCGCCCGCACTTCGTCGCCGGGCTGATTGTAATCACCGCGGTGGAGCACGTGCGTCTTCGCCGGCGCCCCGTTTTGCAGCGCCAGCGTGGCGGGCAGCGGTCGTGACTTAGGAAACGGTTTCAACTCCGCGAGCAGCACCGCGTGCCGGTCTCGGTCGGGCTTTTTCATCGCAGCGCCGATTTCCGTGGCCGCGACCGCCACCAAATGGGCGGTTTCCAAGACTAGGTTTTCCTGCTCGGTCGTGCGTTGCTCCTTCGGCACTCCATGCGCCGCTTGCGCTTCGGGCGAGAGCTTCGCCAGTTTTCGCTCGAAGAGCGTCTTTCGCTGCGGTTCCTCCAACGCGAAAATCTGGGTCTGCACCGCTTGGGTCTGCTCGCCGTAGGCGGCCATGGCCGTCTCATGCGCGCGGCTTTCCGCTGCGGTGGGCACCGGCAGATCATAACGGAATTTCGTCGCAGCAAAAAACGCCTGCAGCCGATAGTAGTCGCGCTGCGCGATCGGCTCGAACTTGTGGTCGTGACAGCGCGCGCAACCGACGGTGAGACCGAGCAACGCGAGCGCGGTCGTGTCGGTCATGTCATTCAGGGTATTGCGCCGGCGTTGCACCTGATCGGCGGAATCGACCATGTCGGGTCCGAGGAGGTTGAACGCCGTCGCGATCTGCGCATCAGGATCGCCCGGGAAAAGTTCATCACCCGCCAACTGTTCACGGATGAAACGGTCGTAGGGCTTGTCCGCGTTCAAGGCCCGCACCACGTAGTCACGGTAGCGCCACGCGTTGGGCCGCGCCGCATCGTGCTCGAAGCCGTCACTCTCCGCAAAGCGGGCCAAATCCAACCAGTGTCGCCCCCACCGCTCGCCGTAGTGCGGCGACGCCAGCAACCGGTCAACGAGCGTCTCATAGGCCCGCGGCGACGCGTCGCGCACAAACGCATCGATCTCAGCCAGGGTCGGCGGCAACCCGACGAGATCGAGGGTCACTCGGCGGATCAGCACCTCACGGTCAGTTGGCACCGCAGGGCTGCGACCCTTTGCCTCCAAGCCGGCCAAGATAAACGTATCGAGCGGCGATCTGGGCCACGCGGCCTGCTTCACCACCGGCAGCTTGGGTCGGACCACCGGTTGAAACGCCCAGTGAGACCTATCCGCCTCGGTGAGGGCAAAGGCGGCTCTGGTCGGTGAGGCTCCATCCGCCGCGATTTCCGTCTGGCGGAGTTCTCGAGTGTAAATTGCTCCGTCACGAATCCACGCCGCAATTATCGCGATTTCCGCCTCCGGCAACTTGTCTTTCTTGTGCGGCATCCCGGGCTCTTCTTCGTGGGTGATCATCCTTTGGAACAAACTCACCTCCGGTCGGCCGAGGACCACCGCCGCCCCACTCTCACCCCCGCGCAGCAACGCCGCGTGCGTCGTGAGGTCGAGCCCCGCTTTGGTTTTCGCACCGCCGTGACAAGGCACACAATGTTGCTCGAGCAGCGCCAGTGCCGTGGGCGGATGTGGGTTTCCGGATTGCGCCTGCGCCGGCAGGGACGTGCACAAGGCTACGCCCAGCGTGAATCCGAAACGGATACGCCATCGCCAACGAGTCAGCCTGACGGGAAATAAGAACACGGGGATAATGACCACTTCAGGCTCACCGACTGAGTAACGCGAATCAACCCTTGGTTATTAAAATTAA
>CAMATV010000404.1 GCA_945861235.1 Opitutus sp. GAS368 | reverse complement strand
TCGACGAGGTTATTGCCGATGGAATCAGACGAGACGAAAGGGCGGCCGAAGTTGGCGTTGGGTTTTCCGTCGACGAGCTTGGTGTTCATATCGACGTAGATCGTGTAGGCGTCGAAGCCGAACATACCGAGGTTGTCGCGATGGTGGGACTGCCGATCATAGGAAACCTCGAAGCCGACGAGGTCGCGGAAAAACGTTTGGCGGAGCGTGGCGTTGAGCGCGCGGAAGTCGGCCCCTTCGCGTTTGTTGGGGCCGTCGAGGAGTTGGTCGTAGAAATTAAAAATCGAGGGATCGCGCAGCTCCTGGTAACGCCACAGGCCGCGGTAGGCCGCGCCAGCGGGAGCGAACTGCTGGTTGAGGAAAAAGAGGGGATTGTTGCCCTGCGCGGTGTAACTGCCGATTGCATACCATTGAGTGTTGGGCGTGCCGCCGCCGCTGCGCATGAAGGGAGGCACGCCGTTGCCGCCCTGCACGGCGGAGGCGGGATCGGTGAAGACGGCCCCGACGGCGCCGAACCAGCGACCGGGGGAGCCGAGCTGGGCGTTGAGGAAAGGATTGTTGGTGACGTTGCCGGGCGTGGTGGGATCGAGGGCGACCTTGTTGAGAATGTTAAACCACGCGGAGATGCCATCGTGCGGGGGATTGGGGCGGGGGCGGTTGGAGTTTTGCGTGCCGCCCTCGTAGTTGACCTGCAGTTGGGTGAGACCGGTCTTGATGAGACGCGGCTCGAATTTGAAGGAGGCGAACACGCGGCGGTCCTCTTCGAAGGCGGGTTGCTGGCGGTAACCCTCCTTTTTATTCAGCGCGATCACGCGGACGCCGAGGAGGCCCCGGGCGATGGATTGGTTCAGGTCGAGGACTTCGCGGTGGGAGTCGAAACGTCCGATGGTTTGCTCGAACTTGAGGGAATTCTTCTGAAGATTTGTGGCTTTGAGCTGGTTATTGATGATACCGGCGGGGCTGCCGAGGCCGAAGAGGATGGCGTTGGCGCCGCGCGAGATGTCGACGCGCTCCGTGTTGTAGGAATCCATCGGAATATTCGTCAGGAAGAAATCGCGGGTGAGATCGGCGCCGGAGAGACCGCGCACGCGGGTCGAGCCGCTGGGGCTTTGGAGCGTGCCCTCGGCGCTGGAGAAACCGTTGCCGGTGCTGACGCCGGAGAAGTTGCCCTCGAAGCCGCCGGCCTCGGTGTTGGTCGTGTAAATGAGGATGTCGCGGAGGTTGGTCGAGCCGGTGTCGATCATGAACTGCGAAGTCACGACGGAGATGGCGGCGCCGACGTCGCGGAGATCGGTGCGGAGGCGCGTGCCGGCGAGGGTGCTGGTCGCGGCGTATCCGCGGTCCTCAGACTCAGAGACCACGAAAGGAGTGAGCTTCACGGCTTCGTCCACACCTGTGGCGGCGGTGGTGGGCTGGGCGGTGGACGCCGGGGGGGCGGTTTGGGCGCGGAGGTGCGGGAGGCCTAGCAGACAGAGCGCGCCGAGCGTTGCGCAGGCGGGGCGTGACAGGTTTTTTTTGGAGGTGTGCATAGGACGTGGCAGGGGTTGGAATGATCGTGAGACCGAGGTCAGAAACAGGGATGGAGTGAGTGTTATCGTCTGGTGATGTAAATCACAGATCGGTTGCAGACTACGCAGGCAGATTTTTTTGTAAGAGCAAAAGCCGAGGGAGGCGATCGCCGAGCCCGGGGCGGGCGATCCCGGCCTAGTCGAAGGCCTGCTTTGAATTCGTCTGGAGGAAAAGGAAGATTTCGTTGGCGAAGAATTCTCCGAATTCGGCGCGTTTCTTTTCGCCCATGCCGGGGATGCCTTCCATGCGTTCGACGCGGTCGGGGTAACTGCGGGCCATCGCGCGGAGGGTGGTGTCGCCAAAAATAATATACGCGGGCACGCTGCGTTCGTCGGCGAGTTTACGGCGAAGCGCGCGGAGTCGCTCGAAGAGGATTTCGTCGCACTCGACATCGCCCTCGCGGCGGGTGACGCGTTTGGCTTTGGGGAGGTCGAGGGTCTTCGTGAGGGTGATCGGGGTGCGGGCGCGGAGGACGGCCATGCCGGATTCGCTGACGTTGAGGGTGGCATATTCGCCCTCGTCGATGCCGATGTAGCCGAGGCGCATGAGCTCGCGGCCGACGGAGGCCCAGGCGGGCCGCGGCAGATCTTTGCCGATACCGTAGGTGGAGAGCTGCTGGTGACCCCACCGGGTGATCTTTTCGGTGTCGGCACCGACGAGGACCTCGATGACGTGATTCAGGCCGACGCCGAAGCGGCTGTTTTGACGGATGCGGAAAACGCAGGAGAGAAATTTTTGCGCGACGAGCGTGCCGTCGTAGGTCTCGCGGGGCTCGGAGCAGTTGTCGCAGGCGGCGCAGTTATTAACCGGGAATTTTTCGCCGAAGTAGGCGAGGAGTTCGACGCGGCGGCAGCCGGCGCTTTCGGCGTAGTGGACGATCTGCCGGAGCTGGGCGCGGGCAATGTCCTGCTCCTGTTGGTTGGTGATTTCATCGAGGAAGTGCGTCTGCTTCGCGATGTCGCCGCCGCTGAAGAGGAGCAGGCAATCGCCAGGGAGGCCGTCGCGGCCGGCGCGACCGGTTTCCTGATAGTAGCCCTCGATATTTTTGGGAAGGTCGTGGTGGATGACCCAGCGGACATTGGGTTTGTTGATACCCATGCCGAAGGCGATGGTCGCGCAGATGATCCGCGTATCGTCGCGGAGAAACTGCTCCTGATTTTCGCCGCGTTCGGTGGCGGTGAGGCCGGCGTGGTAGGGGCGGGCGGAGAAACCGCGGCCGGCGAGGGATTCGGCGACGCGTTCGGCGGTGGCGCGGCTCGCGCAGTAAATGATGCCGCTCTCGTGTTCGCGTTTGCGGACGAAATCGATGATTTGTTTCGCGGGCTGATCCTTCGGGATGACGCGGTAGGTGAGGTTCGGGCGGTTGAAGCTGGCCACGAAGGTCTGCGGATTGTGGAGCTTCAGGTGCTTGATGATGTCGGTGCGGACGCGGCCGGTGGCGGTGGCGGTGAGCGCCATCATCGGGATGCCGGGGAGAGCCGTGCGGAGTTTGGCGAGTTGGCGATACTCCGGGCGGAAATCGTGGCCCCATTCGGAGACGCAGTGGGCCTCGTCGATGGCGATGCAGGTGACATTCCACGTTTTTAAGTTCTCGACCCAGCCGTCGAGCATGAGGCGCTCGGGGGCGGCGTAGAGGAGCTTGTAGTGACCGCGGTGGAGGCCGGAGAGCCGCGCGCGGGCTTCCTTTTCGCCGAGCGTGGAGTTGAGAAACGTGGCGGCGACACCACTGGCTTGGAGCTGGTCGACCTGATCTTTCATCAAGGCGATCAAAGGCGAAACGACGACGGTGAGACCGGGGCGGGCGAGGGCTGGGAGTTGGAAGCACAGCGATTTTCCGCCGCCGGTGGGCAGGAGCGCGAACACGTCTTTGCCCGCGAGGGTGGCGTCGATGATGTCGCGCTGGAGTGGGCGAAAAGTCGAGTAGCCGAAGGTGCGCTTCAAGAGCGCGGCAAGATCGGGCGAGGTGGCGGGCATGGCGCGAAGGACATAGGCGACGGCGGGCCGGAAGCGCACGGAAAATTTTTCGGCCTTGGCGCGGAGGGCTGAGCGAGCGGAGTGAGGTCAAGACCTCCCTGATCCGGGTGAGTTGTTGGCGCGACGGGATGGCGAGAATGGTTTTGCCGTGGCCACGCGTCGGGTCGGCGCTGGCCGAACGGATGTTGCAGGCCAGCTCGGGGCGGTGCTTGAGAAACCATCGACAGCGACGTCGCGAGCGAGGAGTGGCCGCGAAATATGGCGAGCCCATCGGTGCGCGCGGATGAAGGTGTCCTCGGTGATTTCCTCGGAGTCTCCGCGATTGTGCCGGAGCGAGACGGTGCGGCCGAAGATTTTTTCGCGGTGGCCGGTCCTGATTTC
>CAMATV010000403.1 GCA_945861235.1 Opitutus sp. GAS368 | reverse complement strand
ATCCTCTGGGGCGTCGGCGCCTTTGTCGGCACGCTCCTCGCCGGACAAGTCCTCGCGAAGCACGCGCTCGCCGCGCCGGTCAACGGCCTCGCGCACGACTGGAGGGCCATTTGGCTCACGCCCGCTTGGGGAGCCCTCGCGGTGCTCGTGATCTTTTTAATCTTCTTCCGCAACCCGTCGAAGCCCACCGCCTCACCGTCGGCCTGAAATCGGCCCGCCGCCACTGGCTCTTCAATCCAGAAAAGGCCGTTGCAACGCGGAGGACGCGGAGAGCGCAGCGGCGAAAACCATCCGACCGGCACTGCGGATATCAACCGCCACGCCGGTTAGCCCACGTACGTCGCCTCCGGCCGGAGCGCGTCGCGCCACACAACTCCGTCTTTCGTGGCGCTTTCATCCCCAAAGATGCCCGCTGCGCCCAACCAGCCACCGACGGCGACCACCATCGGTATGTTCACTCGTAAGACCACCTGCGGAACCACGGGTCCTTCGTCGCCTTTTGAAACGCCTGCACTTTTTCGAGTAATTCGCCTTTCAGCGGTTGCTGCTCCGGCACCTCGGCGAGGTTCACGACTTCGTCGGGATCGCGTTCGAGATCGTAGAGCTCGAAGCGCGGCCGGTGCAGAAACTGCTCGATCGGCCGACGGCCGAGCATCCGCCCGCCCGCTGCGTTCGCGCTGATCCACGTGGGCGACTTGATCAGATCGAGCGCCGACGGAAACGTCAGCTCGTTGGCCAGATTCACGATCAACTTGTGCCGCCGCGTGCGCACCACGCGCATCGGATAATACATCGTGACCTCGTGCAGCGTGTGCGAGGCATAGATCGTATCCCACCCCACCATCGGCTCGCCATCGAGCCCCGCCCGAAACGAACGCCCGTCAAACCCTGCGCCGCCCGTCGCCGCGCCCGCGACGTCGAGGAGCGTCGGTGCCAAGTCCGCCCATGTGATCATGGCCGGCTGCGTCGCGCCCGGCTGTTTCCGCCCGGGACTGCGCACTAGGCAGGGCAGCCGCATCCCCGGATCGTAGAGCGTCGTCTTCGCCCCGGGAAAGGCCGCGCCGTTATCCGAGAGGTAAACGATGAGCGTCGATTCGTAGCGGCCCGCCGCTTTCAGAATCCCCAGCAAATGTCCCACCCCTTGATCGAGTCGCGAAACCGCCTGGTAGTATTCGGCCAGTTCCGCGCGGCAGGCGGGCGTGTCGGGCAGATACGACGGCACCCGCACGTCCTCCGGCCGATAAATCACGGGCACAATTTCCGGATAACCCGCCGGCCGATTCCCGAAGCGGTTGGGATTCGGAAAAGTATCGAACGTGGGCTTGCCGTCCGGCAGCACCGCGTTGGCGCGATGCGGATCGTCGCTGGCGAAATAGAGAAAGAACGGCCGGTCATCCTTCGCCTCGATCACGCCGCGCGACTGCTCCGCCATCTCGACCGGGCTGCGGCCGATCGTGGCGGGGTCGTTGGCGGCGCCACCGGAGAGCACCGTCTGAAACGCATAGACGGCTTCGGGGCCGACGTGAAATTTCCCGATCCGCGCCGTGCGGTAACCGGCCGCCGCGAGCAGCACCGGCAGGCTCTTCACGTGATCGAACGACTGGAAATGGTGGTCGTCATGTTGCAGGCCATACATGCCGTTGCGGTGGTTCTGCTGGCCCGAGAGGATCACCGAACGCGACGGACTGCAGCTCGCCGTAGTGCAAAACGCGTGAGTGAACCGCGTGCCGTCCGCCGCCAGCGCGTCGAGGTGGGGCGTCTTGATCACCGGGTTGCCGTAGCAGCCGAGCGCATCGCGACCGTGATCGTCGGCGACGATCAGTACGATGTTGGGCCGCACCGCCGCCGCCGCGCGCCACCCGCCGGCCGCCGCGAGGAATGCCAGCACCGAGAAAACCATCCGGTACGTCGTCCAGGGTTGCGTCATTTGAGTTTTATTTCACCCGCCATTCGGAGCAGCACGTCGGTAATTTTCGTCGCGGCATCGATCTCGAGCACGTTCGTACCGAGCCACGTCTCGTAGCCGCCGAGACGATGCTGTGCGGCCGTCGGCAAATAACCGTAGGCGCCGTTGGCGAGCGAGATCGTGAATGCCTTGGCAAACGGAGCCCGCGCTTTCAGATCGAGCCCCATTTCCGCAAACGTCTCGGCGGGCACCGTCATGATCCCCACCTCGCCGATGCGGAAAACCTGCAGCGGCAGCGCGACGGACTCCGGCGCGGCGGCGCGTTGCAGCACACGGCTCGCGTAGTTCAGCTCATGGCGTTGCCAGCCGGGCGGATTCGCCGGCCGCTTCGCGAGTTCGCGCGCCCGGGTCAACATCTCATCCGTCGGACGGCGCATCGCGACGATCTGCTCCTCGTAACGGACATCCAACGACACCCAGTCACGGTGCTCGACCGTCTGATAAGACCGGTAGACTTCCGCCGCGACGAGATTGGCCACGCGGCGGATTTGTTCGAACGGCGCGCGCACCGGCGCCTTCTCGCGGAAATTGATGTTGTTCACGTCACCGCTCGTCCCGTTGGCCATGAGGCCGACAAACGGCGGGTCCTGCCGGTCGGCCCCAAGCAACTCGCCCAAGCGCGTTGCAAACGCCCCGAAATAATCCGCGGACACGACTCCCGCTGGCACGCCGCCGACGTAGTGCAGCGAATAGGCGGCGAGCACCGCGAGGGGCCGGCCATTTTTCGCCTGCACCGAAATAAACACAATTTCCGGGTCCGTGGGCCCGGCTGGTTTGACCAAGGTCGGTGCCATGCGCGCCGGATTCATGCGCACCGCATCCACGCCGCCGAACGGATTGCGCCGCTCTTTCTCGTCGTCCATGAACCAGCGGCGGTTAAACACCTGCGACGGTTCCCGGCCGCTCCCCCACCCGATCCGCGCAGGCTCGAGCTGGTTGATCGCCCGTTGCACGGTATCGGCCACGCGGCGGGCGATGAACTGCTGGTAACCGGCCAAGCGGCCTTCCGAGGCCGACCCCACCTCGCCGCCCGCGACCCCGCGGGTCTCCGTCCGGCCAAACGTGTCGCGCGTCAATCGTACCTGGTCGGCCGATACGCCCGAGTGCGTGTGCGTCGAGGAGATCAGCACGTGGGCGCGATCGAGGCCGGTGGCTTTTTGGGTCAGTCGCTTCGCCTCGTCGCACACTTCGCGCGGCAAACCGACGTTATCGCACACGACGATGGCGAGGCGTTTCGTCCCGTCGTCGAGCACGAGCACGCGCACCTGCAAGGGATCGTGAATGTGCTTCGCCGGCGTCGGCACCCAGTCGCCGACGATCATCTGCCCCAGATCCGGCGTGATGTCGCCCACCGCCGCACCGGCGCGAAGGACGCGGGCCTCCGCCGCGCTCTCGGCCGCCAAGACGGGCGCGACCAGTCCGCTGAAAATCAAAACCAGAACCAATGGGAGGAGCTTCATTTTTCGGGAATTTATTAAGTTTCTCAAAATAGACTGAGGCACCGTTCTAATGTCCGCGCTAGTCGGAAAAAGCTATCACAGTAGTCCGCGAAGTTCAGTTATGCGCGCCTGCTATACGTCGAGCCCCCGCGGGAAAATCGCGCCGATAAACCGGCGAAGCTTCGCGAAACCAGCCGACCTGCGCCGCGAGCATCTGCCGCCGCGTGTCGAAAAACACCGGATCGACCGTCACAAGGGAGGTGCCCACGCGCTCGTCGATCCGGTTCATCACCGCGGAGGGGCGCGGCGACGTGGCCGATAGGGTTGAAGCGACAGCAAGTTTCCAAAGAAAATCCCCGAGCCGCCTCAACGCGAGCATACTTTGTACCGCTGCGAGAGGCCGCCGAAGCTCGGCCGTAAAGCAACGGAACCCAATCGCGTGAGGAAGAGAATCGCCGATTGAGCCGAACGGTAGATTACACCCATCGCCACGTACTTTTGATTTTGATTTTTTTAGGCC
>CAMATV010000402.1 GCA_945861235.1 Opitutus sp. GAS368 | reverse complement strand
CAATGCCGACGAACTGAACTTCCTCGAGCTCGCCCTCAAAGTCTCCGGCGCGGTCCAAGCCGCCCGTTACGCCACCACCAACGCGAAGGCCCCTTGGTCCCCCGTCGCCGGCGGCCCCGGCGTCGCGCCGAGCGGCTACGTCTACTCCTTCAACGGCCCGCAGTCCCTCTTCGCCGACACGATCCGCTCCATGCGTTCGCTCGTCGTCGCACACCAGCTCGGCCACGCGCTAATGGGCGAGGGCGACAAGCCTACGAATCTCCTCCACCGGGCCATCGAACACGCCGCCACCACCGCACGGTTCAACGTCTTCTTCGGCCAGGGCCGCGATCGCTATGATGTCCGCGGACGCGTCGCCCACGAATCCGTCTTCAATCGCAACGACGGTCAGTTCCGCTGCCCGTCCTCGCAGCAGGGCTACTCGCCGTTCACCACGTGGACGCGCGGTGCCGCCTGGATTATCGCCGGCTACGCCGAGCAGCTCGAGTTTTTGGATACCGCCAAAGGCACCGATCTCGACGCCGTCGGCGGTCGCCGTGCCGTCACCGATCTCTTCCTCGAGACCGCCCGCGCCACGAGCGACTACTACATCGACGGCTACTCCGCGAAAGACGGCGTGCCTTACTGGGATTCCATGGCCCTCAACAGCCACCAGCTCGGTGACATCACCAAGAAAAACGCCGATCCCTACAACGCCCACGAGCCCGTCGATAGCTCCGCCGCCGCCATCGCCGCGCAAGGGTTTCTCCGCCTCGGCACCTACCTCGCCGCGAAAGGCGAAAAGTCCGCCGGAAAAAAATACTTCCAAGCCGGCCTGACGATCGCTGACACGCTCTTCGACGAGCCCTATCTCTCCACCGACAGTAAACACCAAGGCCTGCTCCTCCACAGCGTCTACCATCGCCCGAACGGCTGGGACCACGTCGCGAAGGGGCAAAAAGTCCCCAATGGCGAATCTTCGATGTGGGGCGACTATCACGCGATGGAACTTGCACTCCTCGTCCAGCGCCTCGCCGAGGGAAAATACACCACGTTCTTCTAATAATCGTTCTCGTTCCTCGTTCTCGGAATCGTGCTCTCTGCCGTCCGCCGGAGGGAGAGAACGAGCAAGATTACGAGGACGAGAAAGCGTCCTCGTCAGCCGCGCCCGCCACTCGTGCCCACACCGCTCCTCTACGAATCTCACTGCCACACGCCGCTGTGCAAACACGCCCATGGCACGCCCATGGACTACGCCGCCGAGGCCCTCGCGCGCGGGCTAAAGGGCATCATCTTCACGTGCCACTGCCCGTTGCCTGACGGCATCTCGCACTCCGTCCGCATGGCGCCTGAGGACTACGATCGCTACGTCGAGTGGGTCGGCGAGGCCCATGATCAATTCGCCGGCAGCCTCGATGTGCGCCTCGGCCTGGAGAGCGACTACTATCCCGGCGTCGAACCGTGGTTGGAAAAACTCCACGCCCGCGTGCCCCTCCATCACGTCCTCGGCAGCGTCCACCCCCAAGTCCCCGACTACCGTCTCCGCTATTATCGCGGCAACTGGTTCGAGTATCAACAAACCTACTTCGATCACCTCGCCCGCTCGGCCGAGACCGGCCTCTACGACACCCTCGCGCATCCCGATCTCATCAAGAACGAGTCGCCGTCCGACTGGCACTTTGAACGCATCTCGCCGTTTATCGAACGCGCCCTCGACCGCATCGCGAAGACGGGCGTCGCCATGGAGCTCAACACCAGCGGCGCGAACAAAGCCATCCGCGAGATCAACCCGAGTCCCACGATGCTCGGCCTCATGCACGCCCGCGGCATTCCCGTCGTCATCGGTGCCGACGCCCACCGCCCCACGCGCGTCGCCGACGGCTACGCCGACGCCCTCCGCACGCTCCAGACTGTCGGCTACACTGAGATCAGTTTCTTCCTCGATCGTCGTCGCCAGACCGTCCCCATCTCCGCTGCTCTGGCGTCGCTGGTTTGAAAAGAAGCTTCGTCTATGACGCCCACTCCTCACTTGGCCGAGATCGACGCCCTCAAGGCCCGGCTCGACGCCCGGCGGCCGCTCTCGCCCGAGCAGGTGCGCGGCCTCGCCACCGTGTTCGAGGCCGAGGAGACCGACTACATCCACGAGTCCAACGCCATCGAGGGCAACACCCTCACTCTCGCTGAAACCGAAATCGTTATCCGTCGCGGTCTCACCGTAGCCGGCAAGCCACTCAAAGATCACCTCGAGGCCAAGAATCACTTCGTCGCCTTTCGCCTGCTCCAACGCCTCGTCGCCGACCGCACCCTGTTCACTGAATCTGTCTTGCTTCAGCTCCACGCGTACATCCTCCACGGCATCGAAGACGAGTGGGCTGGGCGCTACCGAACCGTCCCAGTGCGCATTTCCGGTTCGCGCCACATCCCGCCCAATCCGCTGAAGGTGCCCGACCTCATGGCCGGGCTCTTCGCGTGGTATCATACGTCTGCGGCCGGCCATCCGGTCGAGGTTGCCGCCGATCTCCACCTCCGCCTCGCCCAGGTGCATCCTTTCATCGACGGCAACGGCCGCGTCTGCCGCCTTGCGTTGAATCTCCATCTGCTGTGCCACGGCTTTCCGCTCACGATCATCCGCGCCGCCCGCGACCAGCGCGCCGCTTACTACCACGCCCTCTCCGCCGCCGACGAGTCGGGTCAATCGGAGGCGTTCCGCGCCTTCGTCGCCGAGCGCGTGTTCGAATCGCTCCGCCGTTACGAAGAAGCCCTCGGGTGACCGACTACGCAAACCACGATCAAGGGTTCGGCCGAATCGGGCCGGACCTGATCTTCTGAATCTGAAGCTGGGTAACGTCCTCCACGCCGAGATTGCGGAGGGCGGGTCGCATCCTACCGTGTGCGTCTTTCTCTGATGCCTGCCGCGCCACTCAACCTTTACGACCTCACGCGCGAGCAGCTCCGCGTGCAGCTCGTCCGCTGGGATCTCAACTCCGTGCACACCGCCCGGCTGTGGAACTACCTCTACATCGAACTCGCCGCGTCGCTCGACGCGATGCCGGAGTTGCCGCCGAAACTTCGCGCGCGCCTCGCCACCGACACCCACCTCGGCGTCTTACCCACCGCCCTCGAAACCGCCTCCAGCGACGGCTTCACTCACAAATATCTCCTCGCCCTCCCCGACGCCGAACGCATCGAGACCGTCCTCATGCGCTACACCGGCCGCGTCACGGCCTGTATCAGCAGCCAGGTGGGTTGTGCGATGGGCTGCGTGTTTTGTGCGACGGGCCAGATGGGCTACACGCGCCATCTCACCGCCGGCGAAATCGTCGCCCAGGCCGTCCATGTCGCCCGCGCGCTGCGAGTTGTCGGCCCGGCTGCTGGCCGGGCGGCCGACCATACCCGGCCAACGGCCGGGTCTACAACCGAGCGTCTCCGCAACCTCGTCCTCATGGGCATGGGCGAGCCGCTCCATAACTACGATGCGGTCATGCACGCGGTCGACATTCTCCGCGATCCCAACGGCCTCGCGCTCGGGGCCGAGCGCATCACCCTCAGCACCGTGGGCGTCGTGCCAGGCATTCTCCGTCTCGCCGCTGAAAAACGTCCGGTGCATCTCGCCGTTTCCCTCCACGCCGCCAACCAGGCCGAACGCGCCGCGCTCGTCCCCGCCGCGAAAAAATGGCCGCTCGACGAACTGATGGCCGCGTGCCGCACCTACAGCGAAACCACGGGCCGCCGCATCTTCTACGAGTGGACGCTCATCGAGGGGAAAAACGACTCTCCGGCCCACGCCCGGACCGTCGGCGAACTCCTCGGAAATTTGCCCGCGCAGGTGAATCTGATCCCGCTCAATCCGACTAATGGATACGCGGGCGCGCCCACGGCCACGGAGGCCGCGCGGGTGTTTCAGCACATCCTTTCTTCGGAGTTCAAAATCCGGAGCACCGTGCGCCAACGTCGCGG
>CAMATV010000401.1 GCA_945861235.1 Opitutus sp. GAS368 | reverse complement strand
GCGGCGACGCGAAGCAGTTTTATCAACACGCCCGAGCGCTGGCCGATCAGGGGATGGTGGCCTTTTCCGCCGACTATCGGGTGAAGAGCCGCAACCAGACCACGCCGTTCGAGTGCGTGCAGGACGCGCGGGCCGCCATCCGCTGGGTGCGCGCCCACGCCGCCGAGTGGGGCATCGATCCCAACCAGATCGTCGCCTCCGGCGGTTCCGCGGGCGGTCACCTCGCGGCCTGCACGGCCGTGATCGTTGACGGCGACAAAGCGGTCGAGAACGCGAAATTTAGCTCCGTGCCCAACGCGCTCGTCCTGTTTAATCCCGTGCTCGATACCACGGAAAAAGGCTACGGCGCGAAGAACTTCAAGGCTGAGCAGCAGACGACGCTCTCGCCGTGTCACCACGTGCGCCCAGGCGTCGGGCCCACCATTATTTTCCACGGCACCGCGGACAAGACCGTGCCGTTTGAGAATGCGGAGCGCTTCACCCGGCTCATGCACGCAGCGGGTAACACCTGCGTACTCGTGCCCTTCGAGGGGAAGGACCACGGTTTCTTCAACGGGCCGTTTTTCCGCCCGTCGAGCAACGGCACCGACTACGAGCTGACGATGCAGCGCACCGCCGAATTTCTGGCCGCGCAGGGTTTCCTCCGTGCCCAGCGTTGAAGTGCGTCCGCTGAGTCCGCTGCGATGAAAAACACCTTCACCTTTTCGATCACGTTGCTGGGCGCCGCGCTCGCCCCGGCGCACGCCGCAGAAAAGTCCCGGCCCAACATCGTCGTCATCTACACCGACGACCAGGGCTACGGGGACATGAGCGCACTCAACCCGCAGGCGAAATTCCCCACGCCCCACCTCGATCGGCTCGCGCGTGAGGGGATCGTGTTCACCGACGGCCATAGCGCCGACACCGTCTGCACGCCTTCGCGTTACGCTCTACTCACGGGACGCTACGCCTGGCGCACGTCGCTCAAGAGCGGCGTGCTCCACGCCGACGGCCCCTGCTTGATCGCGAAGGATCGCATGACGGTCGCGTCGCTGCTGAAGGGCCAAGGCTACCACACCGCCATCATCGGCAAGTGGCATCTCCAGATGAAATTTCCCGGCACGATCGGGCAACGCGATTGGACGCAGCCCATCACCGAGGGTCCGACCGAGCGCGGCTTCGACTATTTCTTCGGCATCCCCGCCTCGATGAACTACGGCGTGCTGACCTACGTCGAGAACACGGGCGTCACGGATCCACCGTCGCTCTGGACGCGCAAAAAGCAGGACAAGGAGCGCAACACGTTTCGCTTCATGCCTCCCTACGAAGCCGAGCGGCAAGGGCCGGAGGACATCGAGATCGCGCCGTCGTTTCGCGACGATGCGTGCCTGCGCATCACCACGGAAAAAGCCGTGGCCTACCTGGCGGGCCGCGCCCCCACCGCCAAGGCCGGCACGCCGTTCTTCCTCTATCTCCCGCTCAACTCGCCGCACCTTCCGCACAGCGTCGCCCCCGAGTTCGTCGGCCAAAGCCGCGTCGGCGCGTATGGTGATTTCATGATCGAGACCGATCATCGCGTCGGCCAAGTGCTCGCGGCGCTCGACGAAAACGGTCTCATGCCAAACACGCTGGTGTTTCTCAGCAGCGACAACGGCGCCGAGACCGGCTACGCCCCGCGCCGCACGCAGTATCAACACGCCAGCAGCGGCGAATTTAAGGGCGGCAAGCGCGACATCTACGAGGGCGGCCACCGCGTGCCCTTCATCATGCGCTGGCCCGCCGTCATCAAGGGGGGCCGCACCTGCGACGAGCCGGTCGGCCAAGTCGATCTCCTCGCGACGTGCGCCGATCTCCTCGGCGTCGCGCTACCGCCCGACGCCGGCGAGGATAGTTCCAGTCTGCTGCCCGCGCTGCGCGGCGAGGATTTTTCGCGTCCGTTGCGCGGACCGCTCGTGCATCACTCCGCCAGCGGCCTGTTCGCGATCCGCGACGGCGCGTGGAAACTGAACCTATTTCGCGGCTCCGGCGGCAGCCTCGCGCCGGCTCGCCTCGTGCCGCAAACCGGCGAGCCGCCCTTCGAGCTCTACGACATGCAGCGCGACTGGCGCGAGACAACCAACGTCCACGACCAGCACCGCGACATCGTCGAGCGCCTCAAGGCGACCGCGACCACACTCGTGCGCGACGGCCGCAGCACGCCCGGCAAAGCGCAGAAAAACGACGGGCCTGCCCTGTGGCCCGAGCTCGCGACCTGGATTCCCGAAGCCGCCACCGAAACGCCGAGAGCGCGCGCCAAAGGGAAAAATAAGAAAGCGGCCGGGGCCGACACCCTCGACCGGTGAGCAACAGTTGAGTCTGCGTATCCCCCACCCCACATCCCGAATACCATGAACCCCAGCCCAGCTTGCGTCCCCACGAGCCTTGTTTTCGCCGCGCTGTTGTGCGTCGCCTCTCCTGCCGCTGCCCAATCCGTCCTTGATCCCACGGCACCTCCCATCACGGCCCCCTCCGCGAAATCCGCGCCCGCGTCGGACGAAGCCATCACGCTCTCCGTCTTCGAAGTCACCGCCACCACCGATGTCGGCTACGAGTCGTCCACCGCGATGAGCGGCACGCGCACCAACGAGTCGCTCGCCAATCTCCCCAACTCGATTTCCGTGCTCAACTCGGAGTTCATGGGCGACCTCGGGATCACCGACTTCTTCCAGGCCATGGAATTCGCCGTTGGCGCCGAAAACGTCTACAACGACAACATGCAGGTCGGCGCCGCGATCGGTGCCCGTTCGGGCAATCGGATCAACTTTCGCGGCCTGCCCTCCGGACGCCAGCTCAAGGACGGTTTCCCCACCTACGCCCCGATGGACACTTACAACCTAGAGCGGATGGAGATTTCGCGCGGGGCCGGCGGCATCTCGTATGGTGACACCGACGCCACGGGAACGATCAACACCGGATCCAAGCGCGCTCGCTTCAATAACAGCTACGAGGTGCAGGCTCGCTACGACGACCGCGGCTCCCAGCGGCTCACGGCCGATCTCAATCGGGTGCTCGTGGACCAGAAGCTCGCCCTCCGCTTCAACCTCGTCGACTCCGATCTCGAGGGCTGGCACGAGAACACGGCGCGCAACATGCAGGGGTGGGCCGGCGCCGTGCGGTATCAGCCGTTCAAGCACGGCAACACGGTGATTGATTTCACCCATGAATCCGGACGCCTCTTGAGCTTCTTCAGCCACACGGCGCTGGTGGACCTCACCACCGCCTACGTCCGCGGCTCCGGCACCCACGCGCAAGACGCCGATCCCCTTCGCGCCGGGACGCAGGCCAACGGCGTCGGCATGCTCCGCCTTTCCGGGAACTCCACCCTCGCCAACGCCAACCAGGCGTTCATCCGGGGAAGTCTGTATAACCTGAGTACGCAGGGCACCACCGCGGCATTTCCCGTTTACCGCGTCTCCACCTTGGTTCAGAGCGCGGGCGCCACTAACGCCACCGATCCACAGAACCCCCATCGCCTTCCCTTCCTGCCCACGCAGAATCCCCTGTTCCCCCTCGAGCAGGATTGGGCCGGACCCGATGCGCGGGTCCGCTATGTCGACAATTCCACCAACCTCTCCGTCCAGCACAGTTTCTCGCGCGACACCCGCGTGTGGCTGGCTCTCAATCATCAAAAGGAATTCACCGATCAGAGCCTCACGCGCAATGCCAACATCTGGGGCGCCAACGCCCGTGGCGTCTTTATCGACGTCAACCGCAACTTACCCGATCCCGCGTTCCCCAACGACCCCACCCGCACGGTCCCCAACCCCAATTTCGAGCAGCTTTTCATCCCTGGCACCTTCACCCGCCGCTTCGAGGATCGCGATATGCGGTCCGCTCGGCTGATGCTGCTCCAGGATCTTTCGCTCTGGAATACGTCCCACCGCTTCATCGTCAGCGCCAATCACCGCGCCGAGATCAATCG
>CAMATV010000400.1 GCA_945861235.1 Opitutus sp. GAS368 | reverse complement strand
TTTCATGGTGGTCGATTCGCGTGGGTCCACTCCGCCGGAGCGCAGCGGCCCCTCGGCAAGCGCCGGTCCTGCCCGCCACGAATCGTTGGCGGGGTGCGAAAGTGTGGGAGCGAGCAAGTAGTCTCTGTCGTGAAAGCCCGGGGCTCTTTATTCGCGGAATAATACCAACGTCCTTTGAACTCTGGACTTTTAGGTAGCCGCGAGCGACAGCGAGTGGACGGATCACCACTCGCTGGCGCTCGCGGCTACCCGGCAAATCAAAGTCTGAATCTTTTTGGGGATTGATATAGCTCCGTGCTACGCCTCGATTTTCGCCACCGGTTGGGCGGCCCGCACTAGGGCACGCTGCGGCCTCAAGTCCCAGGGCGCGCACGGTGACGATTCAGGACTCCGCCGAGAACGAGCGCCAAGACCGCCTCAGCCAAACCCTGCAGGCGAGTGTCGGGCCGTCGCTTACCCCCAATACTGTTCACTTAGAAGAGGGCGCAGCGATGCCGGGCGGATAGAACTGAACCTGAGTGGGGGCTCGGGCGTGACGCAGTGGATAGCCGGACATTTTTCGTTTGAGTCCGCGGGGAATCCGGCGGCCCCGGCTGCTGACGGATCGCTCCTGAAGGATTTCCAGCAGGATGCTACTGAGCCAGCGCGCCGACTGCTGAGGGGGGAAAGGCTGGCGGGCGGGCCAGTTTGCGACGCAAGACTCGCACGCTGTGCGTGAACGATAATCGGTCGGGATCGAGCTGCGCGCCCTGGGCGGCCCGACACATCAGGGTGCGAACCGCCCGGTGCGCCAGTAGCAGACCATAGATTTCCTGCTCGACCAGCGCGGGCGTTTTGCTGCGTAAGACGACCTGTTGACCGCCGCGCAGGTGGGTCTTGAGTTCATCGAAGACACCCTCCATCTCCCAGCGCTCTGGGTAAAGCGCGGCCAGTTCGAGGGCGGGTGCTTGGACGTGATCCAGCAGGGTGGTCATGAGCCGGTAGGTCTCGTGCTTGGGATGATCTTCCAAGGTATATTCGACGACGCGCACGCGCACCCCGTTGGTCCGACGTCTTTGGTCGGCGGTCGAGGCATAAAAGGTCGACAAGTAGGAACCGTCTGGCAGCGCCGTTTCGACGGGCAGGCGGTAATTGGCGCGCACGCGCCATAACAGTTGCGCGCCAGTTTGGCTCGCCTGTTGCCACAGGCTAAAACTCGCAAAAAGTCGATCCGCCAGACAGAGCATGTCGGCCGTCAGCGCGGGCACCACGAGTTTGGCCAAGGTGTGTTCGCCGGTCTTATATGGCGCCATCGCCACCGCCAACACTGCATGCGCGCCGGTTTCCACCAAGCCGACCAAGCGCACCTGGGGAAACGCCGGACGGCCGCGACTGGCGCCCGGTTTGCCGAAGTGGGTCGCATTGGCTTTGGTGTCGGGAACATCCAGCGTGGTGCCGTCCAAGGCCACCAACCGGCGAGCGCCGAAAAACGCGCCGACGCTTCCCGCCGGCAGCAGCGGTTGGGCCGTCTGCTCCCAGAGTCGTTTCAGTGGCTCGACGCCCAGTCGCGTCCGGGCCTGGGAAATCGCAGCTTTGCTCGCCACTTTGACCGACGATTCGCCGCCCAGCCACTGCAGCCCTTCGACCAGCACCCGCAAAACCTCGCGGGTTGACACCGCCATGAACAAACCAAGTCCCATCACGTAATACGTCACCACTTCCGCCGGCAGGTCCCGGACCCGCTCGCTGGCGCGGTTGGTTTGCTGTAACACAGCCGAAACCCGCTCCCATGGGTAAATCTGGGCCAGCACCCCAACGCTCAGGTGCTCGGCAATTTTTCCGCCCGTTCCCATCGTCATCGCGCTTCGTGCCATGCCTCCTATCCCCCACTTCTCGGCGACGAACGTCAATCACTAAGTGAACAGTATTGGGGCAAGCTCCGCGTTCGCTCACGGTCGAGACGCCCTGCCACGTCGAGCGCGTCACCCTTCCTTCACCTCCAGTTGCGCCCTGCGTCCATTGACAGCGTGAAAAAGACAGGCTGAAACCGCGCCCTGCCTCGGTTCATTCGCACCGAGGTTTGAATTCGTCCGCGAGTTCTGTTCGTTCTTCTCTATGTCTACCCGCCGATTCCCCACGCACCGCGCACGCTTCCTCTGTTTTGCGGCTGCGCTCACCTGTTTCTTCCGCGCTCCCGTGGCCCACGCGGCGGAGCCGCTGCGGAGCAAGCCCAACATCATTTTCATCCTCGCCGACGACCTCGGTTACGGGGAACTGGGGTCCTACGGCCAGACGCAGATTCGCACGCCGAATCTCGATCGCTTCGCTGCGGAAGGGATGCGTTTCACGCAGTTTTACGCGGGTAGCACGGTGTGCGCGCCGTCGCGGAGCGTGTTGATGACGGGCAAACACACGGGCCACACGACCGTGCGGGGCAACGCCAGCAAGATTGGTTACGCGGCGCAGACCTTGCGCGCCGACGAAGTGACGGTGGCGCGCGTGTTGCGCGACGGTGGCTATGCGACCGGCCTCATCGGCAAATGGGGCCTCGGTGAATCCGACAGCGTCGGAGCGCCTTGGAAGCAGGGCTTCGACACGTTTTTCGGATTCATCAACCAGACCCACGCGCACAACCATTATCCGGATTTTCTGTGGCGGAACGACACGGTGGTGAAGTTGCCCAACGATATCACGCCCATCGGCGATGTGCCCGGGGCGGGCTACGCGACGAAACGTTTGGCGTATGCGAGCGATCTCTTTTTCGAGGAGACGCGTGCGTTTGTACAGAAAAACCGAGCACAGCCATTCTTCCTTTTTCTCGCATTGACGACACCGCATGGGAACAACGAGCGCTCGCGAGTACTCGGCGAGGGTAATGAAGTGCCCGACCAAGGAGCCTATGCTGATCGGAGCTGGAATGACTCACAGAAAAATCATGCCTCCATGATCACGCGGATGGACGACGGGGTCGGCGAGGTGCTGAAATGTTTGCGCGAGCAGAAACTCGATGAGAACACGCTGGTGATGTTTTCGAGCGACAACGGACCGCATCGCGAGGGTGGGCCGAACTACGATCCGACCTTTTTCTCCGCGAGTGGTCCGTTGAAGGGGATCAAGCGCGCGCTCACGGACGGCGGCATCCGCGTGCCGTTCCTCGCGCGGTGGCCGGGTAAAATCAAGCCGGGCACCGTGTCGGCGCACGTGGGGTATTTCGGCGATTTGATGTCCACGTGGGCCGAACTCGCCGGGGTGAAACCTCCGGCTGGCCTCGATAGTCGCAGCATCGTGCCGACCCTGCTCGGCCGTGGTGAGCAGACGAAGCACGACTATCTCTATTGGGAATTTTACGAGGGTGGCGTGTCGCAGGCGGTGTTGCTCGGCGACCGTTGGAAGGGCATCCGCCTCAAGTCGCCGACGGCACCGATGGCGCTTTACGATCTCGTGACCGATCTGGGCGAGCACACGGACGTCGCGGGAGAAAATCCGGAACGCGTTGCGCGCATCGCGGAGATTATGCGCACGGCGCGCTTCGACAACGAGCACTGGAAGCTGCCGACGAAGTGAGGCGTGGCCGACGATGGCCGCGACGCAAAGATCGGTGCGGAGGAGTGCGTCTCGCGATGAGACGCCGGCTTGAACGCGGACGCTAGTTTTTCGTCGGGGCCGCGGCGGGGACGGGCATCTTACAGGACTGCCAAGCGAGGAAACGCCACTTGCCGTTTTCCTCGCGCCAGATGGCGAGGATGCTCAAATCGAGTTCGTTGGGTTTACCGGCCGGGCCCACTTTGACGAGGACGCGGCCGGTCATCGTGGCGAGGCCTGCGCCGATCAGCGTGAATTTCCGCTCTTGGTAGTGAAAGCTTTCGTAGACGGAGGTACGCGCGGTGAGGGCCTTGATGAGGGAAGCCTTCGAGTCGACCTTGCCGCTCGAGTGGGCGTAGTGGAGATCGTTGGACAGGATG
>CAMATV010000399.1 GCA_945861235.1 Opitutus sp. GAS368 | reverse complement strand
GGCTTCACCCGCTTGTAGTCCTCCCGCCGCAGCTCATAGGAACGCCCGATGGGCACAAAAATAATCGAGCCCGAGCCGTTGGCCCGAATTTCGGCAAGCTGCGGAGGGTGCTTGGGATCGACGGTCTTGAATTCGATGTGGCCCTCACCCGCGCTCACCTTGATCACAATTTTTTCCCGCAGCGGTGCCCGCAGCTTGGCCGAAACACTCTCGAGCGCCACCAACACTTTGTTAACGCGGGCGGTCACCAAAAACTTTTCCGGCGGCAGCCGATCGTTGCCCTCCTTCTTGAGCGGCACCTCGTAGGTGATGATCGTTTCGTTCTCCTCGACGACGGTCGCCTTATCCAAGGCCATCAGCTCGCCGACCGATTTACGCCGAGAGGGGGCAACGACGCCCGTCGTCGCCTCTTCCTCAATGCGCTGGCCGCGTTTCTCACCTTGTCGACGGTATTTTTTAATCTGACTTTCCGAGGGTTCCTTCCCATCAATCTTCAGCGGAATGTATTGCTCGGCGTAAGGCTTCGAAGGGTCAAAACGGACCACCACGTCACTCCTGGCCTTGCCCTTGCCGTCCTTCTCGATGGCCGTCTGGGTGTAGGCCCAACGGTCCGTATCTTGGGCGAGTTTATTCACCGCGTCTTGCAGCAACTGCGGCATTGCCGCGCAGGCACTCACCCCGCCGGCCAAAAATAGAATGAGGAGCAAACGTCGCATGTTCGCCGGAAACCATGCGGGCTCCCCACGGTTCCGCAAGCCGCGACCTCCCCCTTCCAAAAAAAGCGCGGTCGCTACAACAAAACTGAAACGACTGGCGCGAAAAAAGAGCGCCATCGAGCGGCGCTCGGGGTGCCCCACCGAATCGCCTACATGCGACAGATCAGGAGCTCGCGCTCGTAGATCATTTCCTTCGGCAGGTGCGCATGCAGATCGAGGAACAGTTCCTCGTGACCGAGCACCTCGGCGCGCCACGCGGCGCGGTCGAAGGCCTGCAACGCGTCGAACTTCTCCTGCGGGAAATCCATCCCCGTCCAATCGATGTCCTGGTAGCGAGGCACCCAGCCGATGGGCGTCTCTTTCGCGCGGCCACCCGCCCGCACGCGGTCGACGATCCATTTGAGCACCCGCATATTTTCCGAGAAGCCGGGCCAGATAAATTTTCCGTCCGCATCCTTGCGAAACCAATTCACGTGAAAGATCCGCGGCGTCTCGGTGAGCTTGCGCTGCATGCTGATCCAATGGCGGAAATAATCACCCATGTTGTAGCCGCAGAACGGCAACATCGCCATCGGGTCGCGGCGCACTTTACCAATCGTGCCGGCCGCCGCGGCGGTCATCTCCGAACCCATCGTCGCGCCCACATAGACGCCGCACGACCAGTTGAAGGCCTGGTAGACCAACGGCATCGTCGTCGCGCGGCGGCCACCGAAAATAAAGGCACTGATCGGCACGCCATCGGGATTTTCCCAATCCGCGTCGATGGTCGGACATTGCTTCGCAGGCGCAGTGAACCGCGAGTTCGGATGCGCGGCCTTGGCTCCGGTGGCTTTCGCGATTTCAGGCGTCCAGATTTTCCCCTGCCAATCAGTCGCCGTCGCCGGCGGCTCCGCGGTCATACCTTCCCACCAGACGCCCCCGCCGGGAGTCAGCGCAACATTGGTGAAGATGGTATTCTTCGCGAGCGAGGCCATCGCGTTGGGATTGGTCTGGTTCGACGTGCCGGGGGCGACGCCGAAGAAACCAGCCTCGGGATTGATCGCGCGCAGGCGCCCTTGAGCATCGGGCTTGATCCACGCGATATCGTCGCCGACGGTCCAGACCTTCCAGCCTTGTTTCTGAAAATGCGGGGGCGGAATGAGCATGGCGAAGTTCGTCTTACCGCAGGCGCTGGGAAACGCCGCCGCCACGTAGGTCTTCTGCCCCTGCGGATTCTCAACCCCCAAAATGAGCATGTGCTCCGCCATCCAGCCCTCGTCACGCGCCATCGCCGACGCGATGCGCAGCGCAAAGCATTTTTTTCCGAGGAGCGCATTACCACCGTAGCCGGAACCGTAGCTCCAGATCTCGCGCGACTCCGGGAAGTGCACGATGTATTTTTCCTGGTTGGCCGGCCAAGCGACATCCTGCTGCCCCTGCGCCAACGGCGCACCGACGGAATGGATACACGGCACCACGCGCTTAAAATTCTGGTCGATCAACTCGAAGACTTTTTTGCCGATGCGCGCCATAATGCGCATATTGACGACGACGTAGGGCGAGTCCGTGAGCTCAACCCCGATCTGCGACATCGGCGACCCGATCGGTCCCATGCTGAACGGCAACACATACATGGTGCGGCCTCGCATACAGCCCGAGAAGAGCCCTTTGAGCGTCTTCCGCATCTCGAACGGATCGACCCAATTATTCGTCGGCCCCGCGGCCTCCTTGGAGAGCGCGCAGATGTAAGTGCGATCCTCGACCCGGGCCACGTCATTCGGATCAGAGCGGGCGAGATAACAATGGGGCCACTTCTTTTGGTTGAGTTTAATGAACGTGCCGCCGGCCACCATCTGAGCGCACAGGGCATTATACTCGCCCTGCGAGCCATCCACCCAGTGGATCGCGTCGGGCTTGCACAGCTCGGCCATTTTTTCGACCCAGCGCAGCAAGTGCTTATTCGTGCTGAGGGGCGTGGCGGAGTTTTTCTTAGGCATTGTTCGGTCGACGCTAGCGTGCCGCGACAGCGAGTAAACCGGAAAGCCCGATCCAGCAGGCGGGAAGAAGTTAGTCACTTACAACCATTAGGCCGTCGCCTTACCGTGAAAACCACGCCACGGTTGCCCGATGATGAAACTCTGTATCCTAGTCTGCACCACGGTGGGTGGTCTCGGGGGCAGTCTGCTCGCCGGCGCGCTCCATCTGGAAACGTTTTCGCTGGGCGGTTTCGCACTCAGCGGCGTCGGCAGCATCGTCGGCGTCTACGTGGGCTGGAAGCTCGCGCGAAAACTCGAGGAGTGATTTCCCCCTGACCGGCTGCGTCGTGCGCAGGCTCGATTCCAAGCGGGGCTCCGCCGCAACCCAAGTGAATCATGGGCGGGCGGGAGGTCAGGCGAGAACCGGGAGGCTGTTTTCTGTCGAGGCCATTGACAGATTCCTCGCAGCGTTAAGAGAAATGATTTTTCCCGCAGATTCGGGTTCGGTAGATTGAAAGGCCGCTGCTCTGCACTCTGCGGAGGGTGGATTGGCTATCTGCGTTTCATTCCGTTACCCCCATTCCATTGCCCCCATTCTGGGCCGGTCTCGGGACAATCTATTGGGCAATGGAATGGGGGGCCGTGGGATCACGGCCCACCCTAGCGCTAAAATTTTCCTTTGACGCCCATTGTCCACAGCGAGCCGAAATCGGCGGCGCTCTGACGCAGGCGGGCGACGGCGGGCGTATTCGGGCCGGAGATCTCCAGTTCGTCGGAGACGTGGTAGAGGTTGCGCAGGTTGGCGAAGAACGTGAGGCGGCGGGTGAAATGATATTCCGCGATCACGTCGGTCACGAGGCGCGTGGCACCCCAGTTGTAGGTCGATGGCTCGATGCCGTTGCCGGCCGCGACGAGGCCGCGGCGGGCGCGCCCCCGGTAGTTCCAGTTGACGTGCAGCGTGACGCGCTCGCGCGTGAGGCTCGCGCCCCAACTGCCCGTCTTGGGCACATAGCCCGTGAAGTTGGCGTTGGTGTCGCCGAGGGCGCGCTGCACGCTGAGGTTGCCGAAGACCTGCACGCCCCGCGCCCACGCCGGCAGGAACGTGAGCGCCTGCTTGTAGTTCACGGTGATGCCTTCCATGCGCACGGTGCCGGGGAGGTTATATTGCGTCGCCACGTCGAAGTCGCCGTAGGTGTCGGCGTCGAGGCCGTAGAGCGCGAGGAACTCGGGCGTAGCGCGGAATACGGTATTGCCGAAGAAATTCTCGATCTCGCG
>CAMATV010000398.1 GCA_945861235.1 Opitutus sp. GAS368 | reverse complement strand
TCTACGGACCTTGGCCTCACTCGAGGTGAAACACTTCCTTCAGCCCCGTTGCCACCGGGCTGTGGTCCGCGTTCGCAGGCATGACGTCGCCCATGTGGCGCCACCAACGCTGACACACCTCGGTCTGCGCGATGGCCGCCCAACGCGCTTCATCTTCAATCTCCGCGTAGGCAAAAAGCTGCCGGGTCCCCTCATGGAGAAAGATCGAGTAGTTGTGAACGCCGTGGGCTGTAAGCACCGCTTCGAGCTCCGCCCAGATGGGTTGGTGCCGCCGCGCGTATTCGGCTTCGGCTCCGGCATTCACACTCATGACAAACGATTTTCGGATCATGGTAGTTTGGGCAGATAAGCTTCGCCCTGCTTGGGTTCGGCCGGGTCCGGTGCCGCGGACGCCGACGCGGCCGGCACAGGCGCGGCGTCACGCTCAAATGCGCGTGCCAGTAACTCAAAGCGGTTCCGCTCGGCCTGATCCCGCGCGATTTTTTGGCCATGCTTCGCGAGCGCGAGCGCCTCTTTCGGAAACTTTTTCAGCGACGCCAACATCGCCGCCTGCATCACCAGCGGAGCATTGCGCGGAAACGTCTGCACGCCCTCGATGACGACGGCGAATTCCTCGAGCGTGGGCGACGACGACGCCCGCGCCCAGACGTCAGTGATCAAACCATACACCGCCGCCATCGGCGGGCGTTGCTGGCGAGCGATGAGCAACGGTTCCAGCGCGCGCACCACTTGCGCCGCGCTTAATTTTTCGTCGGGCGCCGCCGGATTGGCCCGCACTTCGTCGAAGCGGAGACGGGCGAGTTCGAGATACGCGCGGGGTCGCTCCACGCCGGCCTTGGCAGCGGCTTCGAGAAACTTTCGCGCGCGGTCATCCTTACCGTCGAAGCGTTCAGCGAGGCCGAGGGCCGCGAGCAACGGCGCCTCACGTTCGCCGCGCATGTAGGGCGTGATCAGGGCTTGGCGGGCGGCGGCGGTATGCCCGCCCATGCGGAGGACTTCGCCGACGATCCGGCCGGACTCGGCCTCCGTCGCGTCGCGGAGCGTGAACGGCGGTGCATCGGGCAGGGACTGACCTTTCTTCGCCGTGTACTGCATCGACTTGTAGTCGGTGAAGTCGAGGTAGCCACGTAGCTCGAGGTTCATCTGTTTGTAATCCCTGCCGAAGCACTCCTTGAAAATCGCTTCGTTGGGCGCCTCGCTGCCGGTCCGCGAGAGAAACTTGATGAATCCTTTTTGGTATTTCTGCCCGCGGCCATAGAGGCACATGTGGACAAACGCATACGACTGCGCCGACCAAAACGTGCCGGTCTGCACCGGCGGATCGGCGAACAACTCCGGGAAAGACATCAGCGCGCGCTGCGACAGCAGGCGGTTGAAATCTCCGGTGCGGGGTCCGCCAAAACCATCACCCACTTGCGCGAAATTGATCCACTTCTTGGTTACATCGATCGAGGCGAACAATTGCACCAGACCTTCCTCAAACCACGGCGGCGCCTTCCCGTTCATCTGCTTGCGGATCAGGTAACGGAAATATTCTTTGTAGAATCCACGGTAAGGATCGGCCTCCTCGGTCGTGTTATCCTCGAGCTGGAGCTCGCCCAACGCAAAATCCACCACGATCGCTCCGCGCTCCGGATCATCGAAAAACAAACTGTTCGTGCGATAACGCTCCTCCTCGCGCTGCGTCGGGAGGAAGCGGTCGAAACCCTTGCCGCCGCCGGCTAAAATCAAACTCGACGGCACCGCCACGTCCGACCCGCGAAACCCGGGCATGATCTCGTTGATGGCCGCCTGGAGCAGAAAAAAATCTTTCACGAAGCGCGTCGTCGCCCGCACGGAAATACTCGACAAGACCTCGAAGCCCGGAATCGCCGCATAGCGCCACTTCTCCGGCGCCGGCAAAACGCGGCTGTCCGTGACCTCAAACTTGGGCAGCTCGATGATCGGCTGGTCGGCGACGTCGGTGATCACCGCCGCAGGCGCGGCGGGTTGAGCCGTCAGCCGCGCCATCATGGCCATCGCCAAAACGCCAGCCGCCCACACCGGGGCTTTCGTCAAAAAGTGCAACGGAGGGGACCTCACGGATCGGGTGGTTCTGCGGTACGCCGGTGGCGCTAGCGTTTCGGAGCGGGCCCAGCCGCTTTCGCCGCCGCGGCCGCATCCAGAGCCGTGGGCGGAAGCGGCGGCAGCGACGCTTTGAGCGCTTCAAAGCGGGCTTTCCCTTTGGGGTCCGGCGCGAATTTCACTCCGTGCTCTGCAAACGCATGCGCGACGTCGAGCATGTTCGCCCGAGCGCTGAGGACGGCCGCCTGATAAAGCATCCGCAAGCGGCCCGGGAAAAAGCGCACGCCTTCGATCAGAAATAGGACATCGTCGCGCTTCGGGGTCTCCGCGCTCTGCGCCCACACATCAGTCATCACTTCGTAGACTTCCGGCATGGACGGCGGCTGCACCCGAGCGATCAGCAGCGGCGCGAGGATGGCACTGACCTGCTCGGCGGAAAAGTTCTCACCCGCACCGGGCTTCGCGAGGGCGTCGGCATAGCGGTAGCGCGCGAGTTCCAGATAAACCCGCGGCCGGGTGACCTTCGCGGCCGTGGCGGCTTCGATGAACTTTCGCCCTCTCACCTCATCGCCATGGGCGCGATCGTAGAGTCCGAGGGCCGCGAGCAGCAGCGGCTCGCGCTCCCCGCGGATGTAGGGCGCGATTAGCTCGGCCTTCGCTTTGACGTGGTGACCGGCCAGAGCCAAAGCCTCGCCTTTGATGCGGCCCACTTCGGATTGGGTCGCATCGCGCAGGACCAGCGGCTTGCCCGACCCGAGCCCCTCACCCTTCAGCACGTATTCCTGATGTTGGTAGTCGCAGAAATCGATGTAGCCGCGCAGTTCCATCAGCATTTTTTTATAGTCCATCTTGAAGCACTCCTTGAAGAGTTCTTCGCTGACCGGCTCCTTGCCCAAACGCGTCAGAAACGTGGCAAAGGGTTTTTGGTAGCGCTTGCCACGTCCATAGAGACACATGTGCACGAAGGCGTAACTTTGTTTCGCCCAGACGTTATTTCCGAGCGGATTGATCGCCTCAGGTGAGTCGGAGGTCACCGCGAAAAACTTCGGAAATGGCACCAACGCGCGCCGCTGCAGCGCCGCGTTGAAATCGCGGTCCTCCGCCGGCGCACCGGCGATCTGGATGCCATCAGGATCATCCGCCGCCATCAGGGCATTCATCGCCGCCACCGCGCCGGCTTGCGCGGAGATCGTGTTCGGATCCTCCAGTTTGCCGAAGACGATATATTTCGGGTCCACTTTCATCGCCATAATGATCTGCGCCATACCTTCCTCGAGCCACGCCGGCAGCCGGGGCTCACTCGTGCTCAGGAGAAAATGGACGTATTCGCGGTAGAGCTGCTTGTCGTGGTCGACCGAAATGTAACTGGAGTCCGTGCCCGTCGCCGCGTCATTGGTCGTGTCCGTGGCGAGGATGTTCAGGGTCGACGACTGCAGATCGATGATGATCGCCGTTTGCTCCTTGTTCTTGAGAAAGAGACTCGCGAGGGCGCGGTCGGCGCTCGTTTTTCCGCTGGGCACGAAGGCGTCAAACTTGCCGCCGCGCCCACACAGAATAAGCGACGTCGGTACGCCCGACCGGTTCGGAATGGGCCAGACGAGCGCGAGCGCTTCCTTGAATTGCTCAAAATCCTTGATCAGCCGCTTAGTCGCCTTGTCGGACGCGTTGGTGAGAATTTCAAAACCGGGGATCTCCGCGTAACGCCACGCCTCGGGCGGGGGCAGCTCGCGGCTGTCGGTCACCACGAACTTCGGGAGCTCCACCACCGGGCCGGCCGCACCAGCCGCGAGCACGTTCTGCGCGCGAACCGACGGCGACCCCGTCGCGACCAGCAGGAGGACCAACGCGCTCATGAACGCGTAGAGACAACTACGGAGGAGCGGAGACGGA
>CAMATV010000397.1 GCA_945861235.1 Opitutus sp. GAS368 | reverse complement strand
AGTGCCTGGCCGGAAGCGCCGCTGATGTTGCCGATCGGCCACGAAATTGTCACCCGCTTCACCTTGACGCGCGGTATCCGGCCCGGCGAGACGCTCCGCGATATCAGCCAGCACTATCGCACGGGAAACCTCTTTGCCGGCAGCGTGCTGTTTCGCGATTCAGGCGCCACCTACGAAGTGCGCTTCACCATGAGAGATCCGGATGGCGGAGCCCCGCGCGAGCCGAAGGTCGTCACGGTTGCAACCCGCGCCGAACCGGTGGTGTCGGGCCAGGGTCGCACGCTCCATGTTTATCCCGGAGGGACGAAGCCCGCCGATGAGTTCAAGTGGAACAACCATCCCACCGGCGCGGTGGCCTACCACAACACGCTGGTTTCCGGCCGGGTCGGATTTCGAACCCCGCTCTGGAGCAACGCGCACCTGCGCAAAAACCTCTTCCTCGGCAACGACGCGATGATTTCCTCAGGCACGTTCACCCCGGAACTGACCACCCTCGATTACAACGGCTATCCCGGGAAGGACATTATCTGGGCGCGCGATCGCGAGGAGCCCCGCCGCTATGCCACGCTGGCGGAGTCCAGCGCGGCCACAGGGCTTGAGCGGCATGGTCGGATGATGAGTTTCGATGTCTTTATCCGCGCCTCGCCTGTGCGGGATGGAATGACCTACCAGACGTCCGACTTCGATCGGCGACTGCAGACCGCTAGCAACGCCATCGATGCGGACGTTCGCCTGCCGAACATCAATGACGACTTCACGGGCTCCGCTCCGAACCCGGGAGCGCTGGAGCATGGCCGGCCCCGCCGCACTACGGTCCGCGCCAGCCGTCACAAGTCACCCGGCGCGATCGTTGAACTCGGAAATTCAAAATGTTACACCTTGGTCGTATGGTTCCATTCCAACTTTGCCCCGCGGTGTCGCTACTCTGCTTCCTGACAGCAATCAGCCTGCGCCAGCGCCCAATCGATCCTCGGGCTCTGATCCGAAAACAAAAAGCACCACATGCCCCTTCTTCTCATGAAACAATTGTTCGTTCTGATTCTCAGCTTCATCGCCGGCGCGACCCTGGCCGCGGCGCCGGCCGCACCGCGGCTGCAAGCCGGCGCAGCGACCAGTAATATCACGCCTCCCATCGGCAGCCTGCGGGTTGGTGGGTTTGCACCTTATCCGACCGAACACGTGCATGACGAACTGCACGCGCGCTGCCTCGTCCTCGACGACGGAAAGACCAAGCTCGCGCTTGTGGTGTGCGACCTGCTCGGCCTGCACCGCAGCGTCAGCCTTGAGGCGCGGCGTCTGATTCAGGAGGCGACCGGTATTCCGCCGGAAAATGTCATGATTTCGGCCACTCACACGCACTCCGCGGGCAGCGCGCTCGGCTCGAGCCGCTATGTCAACGAGCAGAAGCTCGACGACTATCAGCTTTTTCTGGCCCGCCGGATTTCCGACGGGGTGCGGCGTGCGCTCAATGGCCGCCGGCCCGCGGAGGTCGCCTTTGGCTCCGTCGACGTGCCGGACCACCTCCTCAACCGGCGCTGGTTCGTGCGCGATGGCAAGGGGCCGGTGAACCCTTTCGGCAAGGTCGAACGAGTTTGGAAAACCGGCGCACCGGGTCCGGAGTTCACCGAGCCGGCCGGACCGGTCGATCCCGCGGTTTCTTTCATCGCTTTGCGCGAACCTGGCGGTCGGCCGATCTCCGTCTACGCGGCCTACTCGCTGCATTATGTGGGTGATACCGGCCCGGCGCACATCTCCGCCGACTATTTCGGGATGTTCTGCGAAGCGCTCAAGCGGCTCCAGAGCAAGCCCGAAGATGACCCGCCTTTTGTCGCGCTCATGGCCAACGCAACCAGCGGCGATGTCGGCCTGAATCAGGCCAGGTATAACCAAATGAACCTAAAGAAAGGTTCCTACCAGCGGTCACGGATCGTCGCCAATGACCTCGCCGAAAAGGTACATGGTGCGCTGGCCAGAGTCACCTGGAAGGACCACGCCGAACTCGACGTGCGTTTCCGCGAACCCGATATAGCGTGGCGCAAGATCGAGCCGGAACTCCTCGTCTGGGCGAAGGACGTCGAAGCGAAGGCGCCCCGACTCTCGGGCGGCAACCTCCCCATCGGCGCGAATTGGGCGACGACGCCGGATTGGGTCACCCGCCTCAGCTACGCGGGCCGCGTTCAGGCGCTCGCGAAAGTCACCGAGCCCGCCAAGGTGCCGCTGCAGGTCCTGCGGATTGGCGACATCTGCATCGGCACCAGCCCCTGCGAGACCTACGCGGAAATCGGTCTGGAGTTCAAACAGCGCAGCCCCTTCGCCCAGTCCTTCATGGTGGAGTTAAACCATGGCATGATCGGCTACCTGCCAACACCGCGCCAATTCGAATTCGGCGAATACTCGACGTGGCCGGGCACCAACAACCTCGAACCCCAGGCCTCGGTAAAGATGCTCGACGCATTGGTGAGGATGGCCAACGAACTCAAGCGCGGTGCTCGGTAGCGCGGCGAGCGATATCCCAACTGCCATGAAAATCAACGCCTCAACCACCCGACGTCAGTTCATCACGCGCGCTTCCACTGCGGTGGCCGCGTTCACCATCGTGCCGCGGCACGTGCTGGGCGGACCGCGCCATGTGCCACCCAGCGAGAAAGTGAACATCGCGCTCGTGGGCGCCGGTGGCCGGGGCATGGGCAACGTGCGCTCCCTGATGACCCTGCCGGATGCGCAAGTCATCGCGATCGCGGACCCCGCCGGGGCGGCGCACCATTCCGCGGCTGACCGCGTCCGGGGCGGCCGCCAGCCCGCGCGCGCGGAAATCGAGAAACACTATCAGGCAACCACGCCGAACTTCCGCTGCAACGACTACGAGGACTTTCGCGTGCTCCTGGAAAAAGAAAAGGCGGTCGATGCGGTCCTCTGCGCGACGCCGGATCACCTGCACGCCATCGTATCCGTTTTATCAATGCGGGCAGGCAAGCACATGTATTGCGAGAAGCCGCTGACCCACAATATCTGGGAGGCCCGGGAGGTGGCGCGCATCGCCCGGGAAACGGGCGTGGCCACGCAAATGGGAAACCAGGGCCATGCCACCGTCGGTATTCGCCAGTCTGTCGAGTATCTGCAGGCCGGCGCCATCGGCACCGTCACGGAGATTCACGCCTGGAACGACGGCGGACGCTGGAACCCGACCCTGCTCGGGAAACCCGAAGGCGCGCATCCGGTGCCGGCCGGCATGAATTGGGATCTGTGGCTCGGGCCCAGGGAAAAGCGGGACTTTCATCCGGCGTATCACCCGGTCACCTGGCGCGATTTCTGGGCCTTCGGCTGCGCCCGCATCGGCGATTTTTCCTGTCACGATCTCGATGCCGCGACGTGGGCCTTCGATCTGCGCGACCCCGTGCGGCTCGACGCGTTTACGGTCGGACCCACCAACGATGAGATCGCCCCGCATGGTTGTGTGGTGCATTACGAATTTCCGGGCCGCAACGGTCAAAAGGCGCCGCGGGTCACGTGGTACGACGGGGGCGTCCGGCCCCGTCGGGTGGAAGCCCTAGGCGAGTTCCGACTGCCCCGGCGCGGCGTGCTTTTCGTCGGTGACAAAGGGGCGATCCAATGTGACGGCGCCGGCGGCGCGCCCCGCTTGTTTCCCGAGAGTCTGCGCGCCGCGTTCAAGGCTCCACCGGAGACCATCAAGCGTTCGCCTGGTCACCACCGCGAATGGCTCGATGCGTGCAAAGGTGGACCGGCCCCCCAGAGCAATTTCGAATATGGCGCTCGGCTGACCGAGATCGGGCTCTTGGGACTGCTCGCGGTGCGCGCTGGGAAACCGATCGAATGGGAGGCCCAAAAGATGCAAGTCAAGGGCATGCCAGCCCTCGATCGTATCATCCGCGGCACCTACCGCAAAGGTTGGGAGATTGTCTGAACCATGAACCGTCCGCGCCGCATCGCCTTCCCA
>CAMATV010000396.1 GCA_945861235.1 Opitutus sp. GAS368 | reverse complement strand
GCACATTGGGGCGACGCGGTGTAGGCCCGGGTAAAGCGCATGCCTTGGGCGGCAAAGGCGTCCAGACTCGGGGTGAGGTTGAGGCGTTGACAGTTGAGGTCGCCGTAGGCCCCGACATGCGGGACGCTGTGATCGTCGGAAAGGACGAGCAAAACGTTGGGCCGCTCGGCCCGGGTGGTGAGGGCCAGCAGAACGAGGAGAGACAAATGCGGAAGGAAATGCATGGAACGAAGTGGGTGCGATGTCGCGGCGGCGTTTTCGCCGGGTTGCTCGGTTGATCTCACTTCGGCGCCCGCCAGGCCTGCTGCATGAGTCCGGTGAGTTCGGCGACCTTTTGCGGGTTGGTGCCGGCGAGATTGGTGGATTCGGTCGGGTCGAGATCTAGGTTGAACAGCTCCACGATGAGCGCCGGGCCTCCCGCAGACTTCTTTTTCTTCGCGCTGGTCGGGGTGACGACGGCGTCCGCGCCGGCGGTATGGCGGTGGAGCAATTTCCACGGCCATTGGAGCACTGCTCGTTTGCCGCCCTGCTCGTTGAAATGCCAGTAGAGGTAGGGGTGCGGCTTCTGGTGCGCGATGTCGCCGAGCAGCGTGGGCAGGAAGGAAATGCCGTCGCACTCCGCCGTGACCGCCACGCCGGCGAGATCGGCCACCGTGGGCAGCAAGTCCTGAAATCCGCTGACGTGCTCGCTGACGGTGCCCGGTTTGATGCGGCCGGGCCAGCGAGCGATGAACGGCGCGCGAATGCCGCCTTCGGTGAGGTCGCGCTTGGTCCCGGTGAGGCCACCGCTACTCTGGAAAAACGCGGCCTTGTGGCCGCCTTCCTGGTGCGGGCCGTTGTCGCTGGAGAACATGACGATTGTATTCTGATCGAGATTGAGGGCCTGCAGTTTCGCCATCACTGCGCCGACGTCGCGGTCGACGAATTTCATGGCGCTGGCGAACGCCTTTTCCACCGCGGGCCAGTCGCGCGAAGTGAACTCGGGATCCGCGGGCGCCTCCATGCCATGGCCGAGCGGCGAGGTCTCATCGGCTTCGTTGTTCGCATGGGGCAGGATGGGCGTATAATAGAGAAAGAACGGTCGGCTCCGGTCCTGCGCGCGAGCCTCGAGAAATCGTTGCACATCGTCGGCGAGGAGTTGGGGCGCCCAGTGCTTTCGACCATCGGCCGGGGCGACACCCGTGCCGGGTTTGTTCCCTGAGCCGGGGATGATTTGGTTGTCGAAGAGCACCTTCGTGCCGTTGCGAAAGAGGTAGGTGGGATAGCCGTTGTGCGCGTGGGCCGTATCCACGTAGCCAAAGGAATAATCGAAACCTTTCTTGTGTGGATCATCGGGCGGCAGGGGCAGGCCGAGTCCGTATTTCCCAATGCAGGCAGTCAGGTATCCCGCGTCCTTGAGGAGCCGGGCGACGTTGAGATCGGTGTCGGGCAGGTGGCTTGGGCCATTCGCGCGAATGCGGCTGTGGCCGGTGTGCAGGCCGGTCATCAGCACGCAACGGGAAGGCGCGCAGACGGTGGACCCGGAGTAGTGGCGCGTGAATTTCAGGCCTTCGCTCGCCAGGCGGTCGATGTTCGGGGTGCGCAGCGTCTTTTGGCCGTAACAGCCGAAATCACCGTAGCCCGCGTCATCAAGGAGGATGTAAACAATGTTGGGCCGGAGCGCTGGCGGCGCCGACGCCGCGGCGGGGAGAGCCCCGAGGCACGCCAAGAGCAGCAGGCTGGAGCATGAGCGGAAGGTGTTCATTCGATGATTTAGGTGCGGCGAGAGAGGGGTGTCTTGGCGGTCATTCGTCGCCTCGTTCCTTGGGGGCGGTGCCGGTCCACGCCTTGCCCGTGCAATCCTTCCACCAAGCCTGCCAGGCCGCATCCATTTGCCTCACCAGTTCGGGTCGCTGCGCCGCGAGATTGCGGGTCTCGGTGCGATCGATCGCCATGTCATACAGTTCCCACGTCGCACCCTGACGCACGAGCTTCCACTGCCCGTGGCGGACGGCGGAGCCGCGGTTGAACTGAAAAAACAACGGGCGCGCGCGCGCGAGCGGCTGGCCCTGGAAGGCGGGGAGCAGGCTTATTCCGTCCAGCGCTGGAATCTTCGTCTGCTTGGAAACGCCGGGATACTTCGCCCCGCTCAGGGCAACCGCGGTGGGCATGATATCGACGAGGTGGACCGGGTCGCGATTCCAGCCAGCCTGGGGCTTGAGGCCCGCGGGCCAGTGGGCCACGAGTGGCGTGGCGATGCCGCCCTCAAAGCTATCCTGCTTCCATTTGCGCCAGGGAGTGTTGCCGACCGAGGCCCAGTTTTGTCCGTAGCTCACAAAACTCGCCACGCTGCCCATCGGCGCGTTGGGATCAGCATTGGCCACCTTCGGATCTTCCGCGCAAGCCCCGTTGTCCGAGAGAAAGAGAACCAGGGTGTTGTTGAGTTTGCCCTGCTCGGTCAGGCGCTGCACCAAGCGGCCGATATTCTGGTCCACGCGATCGACCATCGCGGCATAGATCTCCATGCGGCTGGCCTCCGCGCGGCGCTCGTCTGCCGAGAGGTCCGCCCATTGCGATCCTCTCCGGCCGAGCTCCATCGGCGGCAGCGGCGTGGTTTTCGGATCCACCAGACCCAGTTGGACCTGGCGAGCGTAGCGGGCCTGTCGAACGGCCTCGTAGCCGCCGTCGTAGGCACCCCGGTATTTGGCGATGTCCTCCGGCCAGGCCTGCAGCGGCCAGTGGGGAGCCGTATAGGCGAGATAGAGCAGGAACGGTTTTTCCGTCTGCTGATACTCACTCAGCCAGGCCAGAGCCCGATCGGTGAAGGCGTCGGTGTCGTAGAACTTGGGATCCTGCGGGATGAAATCCTTGACGTCGGCCCCCCCTTTCTCGTCGAGCGACCAGCGGTTCCCGTCGCGTTTGGAGGCCGGCGCGGGCTGACCGGGAGCCGGGCCGCTGCCCGGATTGAAGTGGTTTTGCGCGCCGCCAATCAGTCCATAGAAGCGGTCGTAACCCCGCGTCACTGGATTGAATTTCGCGTGGTGCTTGCCCGACCAAAGCGTGTGGAAACCGGCCGGCCGGAGCACTTCGCCCAGCGTCGCAGTGTTGGCAAAATCCCGGTCCGTGCGCTGGAAGTAGACTCCGGTCTGCAAACAGGCGCGGGTGGGATAACACTTCGCCGTGTTATACATCGCCGAGAACTTCATCCCGTTGGCGGCGAGCCGGTCGATATTCGGCGTGCGGATCTCTCCGCCATAACAGCCGAGGTCAGAGTAGCCCATGTCATCCACCAGAATCACCAGGATGTTCGGCGGCGAGCCGGCGCTCACACTCGCGGCAAGTCCGAGTAGTGCGGCGAGCAGGGAAAAAATGTTTCTAGAGGACATCGTCGTTGGCTTCGATTTTCTGGATCCCAATCAATTGAGTTTAACCACCCAGATATTTCTAAACTGCACCGGGTTCCCGTGGTCCTGCAAAACGATCGGCCCGCGGGCCGTCTCTTTGCCACCCCCGGTGGGCTTGGGCACGGCCACGTCATTGTGGATCAAACTACCATTCAGCCGCACCGTCATCCGGGCATCGGCGATTTTGTTTCCCTCGGACGAAAAGCGCGGAGCCTTGAACTCGATGTCATAGGTTTGCCACAAACCGGCCGGATATCCGGCGTTTCGATCCGGCTCGCGAGTTTTGTAGATGCCGCCGCATTCATTGTCCCGGCCATAGAGTCCGAAACTGTCCAAGATCTGCGTCTCGTAAATCCCGAGATGGATGATGCCGCTGTTGGATCGCCCCTGACCGGTGGCTTCGGGTTTGTGGGCGAGCTTGAACTCCAGGTGCAGACGATAATCCCCAAAATCGTCCTTCGTTCGCAGGTCTTGTTTGGTTTTTTTCCCGTCGCGCTGGGATACGACCTCGAGTGCACCCGCCTCGGTGACGATCCACTGAATGGAGTCTTTCGGAGCCTGCTTGGATTCCCA
>CAMATV010000395.1 GCA_945861235.1 Opitutus sp. GAS368 | reverse complement strand
CGGAGTTAAGCCTGTTAATCTGGGGAATCCTCTCTAGAACCAAAACCAACGTATGTTTTCCAAGCCCACGAAAAAAATCCGCTGCGGGGTCGTCGGTGTCGGCTCCTTGGGGCAGCACCACGCGCGGATCTACGCGGCTCTGCCGGGTGCGGAGTTGGCCGGTATTTTTGAGACGAGTGACGTGCGCGCGGCGGAGATTTGCGCGAAGTTTAACTGCCGGAGGTTTGCCACGCTGGAGGAGTTGGGCGCGGCGTGCGATGCCGTGTCCGTGGTCGTGCCGACGGATAAGCACGAGCAAGTGGCGTTGCCGCTGTTGGCGCAGGGGTGTCATTTACTGATTGAGAAACCGATCTGCGCCTCGCTGGAAGAAGCGGAGCGGGTGGTGGCGGCGGCTCGGGCGAAAAACTGCATCGTGCAAGTCGGGCACATCGAGCACTTCAATCCGGTGATGAGTTTTTTGGAGAAAGAAATCGATGAGCCGCGCTACATCACGGCGGAGCGCTTGGCTCCGTATCAACCGCGGGGGACCGAAGTGGGCGTGGTGCTCGATCTGATGATCCACGATATTGGCATTGTGTTGGCGCTCGTGAAGTCGCCGATCGCCAAGATCGACAGTGTCGGTGTGACGGTACTTTCGAAGAGCGAAGATATCGCGAATGCGCGGATCCAGTTTGAGAATGGTTGCGTCGCGAATCTCAGTGCGAGCCGGATGAGCACGAAGAAAGCGCGGGAGATCCGGATTTTTCAGGGCAACGCCTACCTCTCGCTCGATTTCATGAATCAGGCCGGGCACTTGGTGAAGAAAAACGACATCATCGCCTACGGAGTGAAAATGAAACTCGGGTTGGTCAAGGCGGGCGACTTGAGCGCGATTCCGGTGAAGCAGATTCCGATTGAGAAGGGTGAACCCCTGGCGCTCGAGCTGGCGCACTTCGTCGAGAGTGTGGGGGCGGCGAAGCAGCCGAAGGTGGGCGCGGCGCTCGGGACGAGCGCGCTGGAAGTGGCGATTACGATCACGGAGCAGATTCGCGCGGGAGAAAAATGAGACAAATTTTGAAACGCGGAGGACGCGGAGGACGCGGAGAAAGCCAATGAGCGGACAGACGTTGCCGTTTCGATTACCGCCGCCGGTGGGCGGGCGCGTGGATGTGCTGATCGTTGCGGGCGAACACTCCGGGGATGAGCACGGGGCCCGGATGATTCGGGCGTTGCGCGCGAAGCAACCGGGGCTCGCGGTTGCGGCGCTCGGCGGGCCGGCATTGTCAGGGGCCGGGGCGCAAGTGCTGCACGACCTCACCTCGTCGTCGGTGGTGGGGCTGGTGGAGGTGTTGAAAAATTATTCGTTTTTCCGAGCGTTGTTCGAAGAGACGTTGCGGTGGATCGCCGAGCACCGGCCGCGCGCGGTGTGTTTCGTGGACTATCCGGGGCTGAATCTCCGGTTGGCGGCGGCGCTGCGGGAGCGCGGACTGTCGGTGAAGGGCGGCGGAAAAATCAAAACGCTCTTCTACATCTCACCGCAGATCTGGGCGTGGAAGGCGGGGCGGCGTTTCGCGATGGCGCGCGACCTCGACGCGATGGCGGTGATTTTTCCGTTCGAGGTGAAGTGTTACGCGGATACAGCGTTGCCGGTGGAGTTTGTCGGTCATCCGTTCGTGGCGCCGGAGCACGCGGCACCGGTGAGCTACGATCCGGCGGGGCCGGTGCTGCTATTGCCGGGGAGTCGGAAGCAGGCGGTCGGACGGATTTTTCCGGCGCTGCTGGCGGGGTTTGCGGAGTTTGCGCGCGAGCGGCCGGGGGCGGAGGCGGTGGTGCTTTATCCGAGCGACGAAATCCTCGCGGTGCTGCGGGCGGCGAATCCGCCGCAGAATGTGCGGTGCCGGAGAATGGGCGGGGCGGTCGCGGCGTCGGCCGTGCTCACGTCGAGCGGGACGATGTCGATGCACTGTGCGCTCGCGGGCATCCCGGGCGCGATCGCCTACCGGGCGAACTGGCTGACTTATCTTTTGGGCAAAATGCTCGTGAAGATCCAGTATCTCGGCATCGCAAATCTCTTGTTGAAGGAGCCGATGTATCCCGAATTTATCCAAGGGGCCGCGCGAGCAGACGCGCTGGCGGCTCAGCTTCGCGTGTGCCTGTATGATCCGGTGCGAACGCAGCGGACGGCGGAGCAGGCAGGGCGGCTGCGGGAATTGTTGAACGTGCCGGCGAGTGGCACGGCGGCGGAATGGCTGGCGCGGATGATCCCGTGAAGGCGGGTCAACGGTGAGGGGACGCGGTGTTTCATGCTGATGTTTGTTCGTTGCGGCGCTGACGCGACGGCACGACGACGGTGTGCGCATGAAGTGCAGCTGCCGGCGATGGGCGAAGGGGAGGCCGCCCAACAGAGCAACGCGCTAAACCTGCCTCGGCGAATTAGTCCGCACGTTGGTGCGTCGGGTGGGGCAGGGCAGGACCGAGATCCGCGGTGGGAGCCGGCGCCAAGGCGAGGACTTGCGCCTCGACCTGTTTCCAGAGGAGATCGGCTTTTTCGGCGACGATGGCGCGGGCCTTGACGAGTTCGGTGACGCGGGCGGCGCGGTTTTCCTCGGCGATCGTCGCGAGGTCGTCGAGGTTGTAGAGGAAGACATTGTCGAGCTGCGCGACCGTCGGCTCGACATCGCGCGGGAGAGCCAGATCGATGAAGAACAACGGACGAGCAGGGCGCTTGCGAATGGCGGAGGCTGCAGCGGCGAGCGACACGACGGCCTCAGGCGCGGAGGTGGCGCACACGACGACATCGAATTCACTGAGCCGGGTGTTGGTTTGCTCAAACGGCATGGCGCTGGCGCTGAGAGCTGTCGCCAGTTCCATGGCGCGCTCAAATCTCCGGCTTGCCACGGTGAGGGCGCCAGCGCCGCGGCTTTGAAACGCTTTGGCCGTTTTTTCGCCAATGTCGCCCGCGCCGATGAGGAGAATACGGGTCTCGGCGAGTTCGCCAAAAATGGTGAGCGCGAGGTCAACGGCGACATTGGCGACGCTGACTTGGCCGGTCGTAATGGCGGTCGTGGAGCGGACGTGCTTGGCTGCTTGGAAGCTTTTTTGAAACAGACGATTCAGCACCGGCCCGGTGGAGCGTCGGGCCTGCGCGGTGGCGTAGGCGTCTTTGACCTGACCGAAAATTTCGGTTTCACCGATCATCTGAGAGTCGAGACCGGCCGCGACCTCGAGCAAGTGTTGGACGGCGTCGCGGCCCTGGAGGCTCAGGCGGATTTTTTCGAAAACGTCGGAATCAAAATTTTGGCGGGCGCAAAACGTCGCCGAGACGCGGGCGGCGGTTTCCGGATGCGACGCTACGCCGTAAAACTCGATGCGGTTACACGTGCTGAGCATCGCGAACTCGCGGAGACCGGCGATGCCGGCGAGTTCCCCGCGGAGGGCTTCCGCCGCTTCGACGGCGAGGGAAAGTTTTTCCCTCAGCTCCAGCGGGGCACGATGGTGGGTGGCCCCAATGACAAAAAATCCCGCAGTGTTCATGGCTTAGCCGCACCACTGAGCGGAGCGTGGGGCGCGGCGAGTGGGCGGCGGGAGTTAACCACCTCCAGAGAAAGCAGTGCCAGAGGGAAAATCAGGAGGCAGGTCAGGGCGAAACGTCGCGCGAGGAGGCGACCGCTAAGCCTGAGGCCAAGGGTGATCGCGTAGGCCGCCCACACGGCGACGGTGCAGAAAATTTTCAAGGAGTTCGCGCTCGCAGTATCGCGGAGCCAATAGGCGGAGGCGACGGCGAGGGAGGTGGCGAGGATGGCCACACCCATGCCGAGCAAGCGGACCCCGATGTGATCAAGATCGATGATGGCAGGGAGGAACGACACCCAGCCGCCGAGGTGTTTCGATTTGAGCGAGTGGTTGCGCGCCAAAAACATGATGGAGGTGAGCGCGAGCAGCCCAAAGACTCCGTAGCTGAACACCGCGAGGGCGGC
>CAMATV010000394.1 GCA_945861235.1 Opitutus sp. GAS368 | reverse complement strand
AGTTCGGGCGGTCCTTGTAGGCCGCATAACGGTTGTCGAGCAGTTCCCCGGTGAAGTTCTCCAGGTCGATAAAGCCGCTCACAGTCCTCGTAAACGCGTAACGGGATTTCCACGTCCAACTCGTCTTCGCCTGGAAGGAAACTGGATTTTCAGGGGGATCGGATCCGGGAGGCGCTTATCGCAGTGGGCTCAGAGCCGGCCCGTGATGCCGAAGACAACCTTGGGGTGGAAGGTGCGCCAAGAGTTCGGGCGGTCCTTGTAGGCCGCATAACGGTTGTCGAGCAGTTCCCCGGTGAAGTTCTCCAGGTCGATAAAGCCGCTCACAGTCCTCGTAAACGCGTAACGGGATTTCCACGTCCAACTCGTCTTCGGGAGCTGCCAGGTGACGAGCGCTGGCGTCGCCGAGTTCGTGATCAGGTATTCGCCGCGGTGGACGGCCTGGAGGCGGAGGTCGAAGCCATAGCCACGGAAGCTGAGGCCGAGGTTGCCCGTGAAGTCGAGGAAGCCGGCGATCGTACCGCCGGCGCTGCTGCCGGGACCGGTAACGAAGGCCGAGTTGTTGCCCTTGGTCCAGAGCTTGGTGGCGTTCATGTAAACTCCGAAGCCTCGGGCCCAACCGGGTAGAAACGACAATTGCTGCTGGTAGTTGAACTCCAGCCCGCGAATTTGGGCGAAGCCGCTGTTGACCGTGGTGTTGATCCGGTAGCCGGCGTATTGGCCGTCGTAACCGTTGTTCTGGCCTGTGGCCACGAACTGGCTGCTGTCGTTCTGGATGTAGTCGGCGATCCTTTTGTGGAAGGCGCCAAACGAGATCATGCCCTGCGGATTGAAGTAATATTCAGTCGTGAAATCCCAGTTCCGCGCATACTGCGGCTTGAGGTTCGGGTTCGTCACCGTGATGGATTGCCCGGCGTCGTTGACCGACGTGTTGGGGATGATGTTGGCGAAGGGCGGGCGGCCGACTCCGGTGGACCAACTGAGACGGCTGACCAGGCCGTTCGCCAGCTGGTATTTCAGATGTACGCCGGGCAGGAAGAAACGATAGTCGCCCTCGCTCTTCGAACGGCCGCTGTATTGGGCGACGTTGCGGCGAAGCATCTCGGCATCGGTAATCGGTGCGGTCCCCCAGGCGACGCGGCGCGCGCTCTCGGCCGGTGAGATGTAGTTGAGCGGGCCGTCGCCCTTGACCGTAGTATCCTCCAGGCGGACGCCGGTAAGCAGGGAGAGCTGCCGGGTGATGCGCGAGCCGGCCATGAGATACGCGGCCCCGATGGTCTCCTCGACCTCCTGATCGGAAGTGAGGCGCTGACGGGAAAAGAGCTCCACGTCCTCCTTCCATAGCCGGGGATTGTCGCGGCGGTGCGCGGCGACCTTGTAGGAATCGACCCACGGCGGGACGCCGCCGCGGTTGAGGTAATACTCCTTCTCGTCCCACGTGTAGGATTTCGGAAAGGCGTTGAAGATGTCGATGCCGACGTTGTCGTCCGCGGTGTTCAGGACGCCGTCGGGGCCGGTATAGAAATACCGGCGCGGGTTGTTCCAGAGCCGGCGCGTCTGACGCTGCGCCGTAAAGCCCGTCTTGTAGTAGGTGGGTATCGCCAGCGTCAGGTCCTTCTTCAGATCGAACTTGGCGGAGTAAACTTTATCGTAGCCGCGCTGGTCGGTCTGATCGAGGCGGAGCCGGGTGTAGTTGCTGAAATTCTGCCAGCTCGGGCCCTCGGTCTGGCGCACCGTCGGGATGAACTTGTCTTGGGATCGATCGATGATGAAACCGAGGTTGGGGATTTCCAGAAACACGTTTCCCGTGGGACGGGCGTGGTATTTCTCCTGCTCGTGGGCCACGTCGTAGTAGGTGGCCGAGTTCGAGTAGGAGAGGCTGTAGTCGATCTGCAGCCCCGAGAAGCGATGACGCACGCTCGGCGAGAACACGAAGGTGCGGCCCGACTTGTCGTTCGACGAGACGTTCAGGTTGGCCGTGCCGCCCTGGTTGGTCCAACGGGACGTGTAATAGGCGGTGTCGCGGCCGGCGGCTCCGGGCGTGGCCGGCTCGGCGCTGTTGGCGAAGATTTGGGTGGCGGTGCTGGTGTAGCCCGGCTTCACGAAGCCGCCGCCGGTGCGCCGGCCCGCCGCGTCGACGTCCGCGATCAGGTTCGGCAGCGTCCCCGCGGTGACCACGGCAGAATTCAGGACATGGAAGCGGGTGTCGTTGTTCTCGTGAAAATAATTGTAGACGTTGTTCAGCGAAATCGTGGTGTTCTCGCTCCACTTATACACAAACTTGGCGCCGGTCGCGACACGCGAGCGGGTCGCACCGTTGACGATGAAGCGGCTGATGCTGTTCGCAAACGCCGGACCCGGCTCGTTGCGGCGCTCGTAGGTGCTGTTGATCAACGCTCCGCCGGCGGGCTGGCTGTGCACCGTGGCCGTCAGCGTCATGCCGATGTTGCGCTTCTCGCCGAGCACGTCCGAGTAGTTGAAGTTAATGGAGGGGCCGAAGCCGCGGATGGGCTGCTTCCATGAGCCCTCCACCGGCCCGGAATACGTGGGCTGCGCCGTGAGGCCGAGCGTGTAGCTGATGACCCGCCCCGCCTTGCTGTCGAACGGACTCTTCGTGACCAGGTTCACGCTCCCGCCGATGGATGCTCCGTCCATGTCGGGCGTCGGCGCCTTCGTAACTTCAATCGACTCGATGTTGCCGAGCGAAGCGGTCTCGAACTCGAACTGCCGGCCGGTGCCGGCAGACTGCGCGCTGGCCACCTGGGCGCCGTCCATCGTCACCGAACTCAGCGCCGAGCCGACACCGCGGATGCTGATCTGGCGGACGTCCGGTCCGTTGTAATCGGCGGTGATGCCGACGACGTGCTGGAGCATGTCGCCGATGTTGCCGTCGGCGATGTTGCCGAACGTGTCAGACGAAACGATGTTCTTCACGTTCGGCGCGAGGCGCTGGAGCGTCTCGGCCTTAGCGGTGCCTTCGCGTTCTCCCGCCACCGTAAACTTGTCCATCCGATAGATGCCCGAAGTCAGCTCCACGTTGTTCACGACCCGCTGGCCGCTTCCCACCGACACGGAAATCCTCTGGGAATCCAGTCCGGTAAAACTCACCGCGAGCGTCGCCTGGCCGACTGGAACCCCGGAAAACTGAAAGCGGCCCTCACGATCCGTGGTCGCGCTGCGGTTGGTGCCGACCAGCTCTACGACGGCGCCCTCCAAGTAGGAGCCCGTGGCGGCATTGCTCACCTGGCCAGTGACGACGCCACCACTCGCCGGCTGGCCGGAGGCAGCGGGCACGAGCAAGGAAACGCAGGCCGCAACAAGGAAGGCGGAACCTCGCGCGCCGAACCGTCTGAGCAGACCTCGCGACAAGGTGAACAAAAATCTCGGGAAACGCTGGGGAGCGGGACGATTCGCATTCATGGGTATTCTTGGGTTTGCGAGGCACATGTTCCGGCGAATGACGCAAGATCACGGGCGCTCACTGGGTGGGGAAATCGAAAGCGGAAACGGCCGGATGGCCCGACGCAACCCGCGCACTAAGGACAAAGCTGATCGGCCCGAGGATGTAAAGACTGTTATCGGGAGGATTCGGAACAGCCAGGGCCGATTTTTGGGGTAAGTAATTACCTGATGACGTTGAAAAATAGGTATTTTTTGCGGGACATTTTCTGTCGGATCTGCGGGCGAAGCTTGGCGTGGCCAAGCTGAAAGCACAGTTCCGACGTCCCAGCGCGAGCGAACAACTCGTGCTCGAGCACCTGCAATTGCGGCTGCTGAGCGAGCCCGCGGAGTCGGCCCGCTGTGACGCGCTGATCGTTGAACATCACTATTTGCACACGGCGAAGCTCGTGGGCGAGCACCTACGTTACGCGGCCACTTACCGAGGCGAGTGGCTCGCCGTGGTCAGTTTCAGCGCGGCGGCGTATCATCTGCGCTACCGCGATCAGTTCATCGGCTGGTCGCCCGA
>CAMATV010000393.1 GCA_945861235.1 Opitutus sp. GAS368 | reverse complement strand
GGCTACCTCGAGGGTGACTTCGTCTACGTCGCCTCGCCGCTGGCCGGCCGACTGGAAACGCTCGCGGTCACCAAAGGTGCGCGGGTCGCCGCCGACGCCCCGCTCTTCACCCTCGAACGCGGCCAAGATCTCGCCGCCCAACGCCAGGCCGCCGATCAACTTCGCGCCGCACAAGCCCGCCTCGCCGACCTGCAAAAAGGCTCGCGCCCGAGTGAACTCGCCACCCTCGAGGCGCGCCTCGCCCAGGCTCGCTCCGGCGCCGAGCTCTCAAAGCTCGAGCTCGCCCGCCAAGAAAATCTCTTCAAGACGAGCCTCATTGCCGCCGCCGAAATCGATCGCGCCCGCCTCACTCACGAGCGCAATACCCGCGCCATCGATGAGCTCACTTCGCAACTCACGACCGCCGGCCTCGGCGCCCGCACCGATGCCATCGCCGCCGCCGAAGCCGAGGCCAGCGCCGCCGCCGCCGCCAAAGACCGCGCCGACTGGAACGTCACTCAGAAATCCCAGTCCGCCCCCCGCGCCGCCCTCGTCTACGACACCCTCTACCGCGAGGGCGAGTTCGTCGCCGCCGGTCTGCCCGTCATCGCACTGTTACCGCCGGAAAACATCAAAGTTCGCTTCTACGTCTCCGAGTCCGACTTCGCCGCCCTGAAGGCCGGCGACACCGTGCGCGTCGCGCTCACCGGCCGCTCGCCGCTCGCAGCCCGGATCAGCTATCTGTCTCCGAGCCCCGAATACACGCCGCCGGTGCTCTACAACCGCGAGAACCGCGCGAAACTCGTCTGGCTCGTCGAAGCCGTTTTCACCGACACCCAAGTCACCCGCGATCTCCATCCGGGCCAACCCGTCGACGTGCAGCACTAAGCCGGGGCTCTGACCCGCCCGCCGCGCCACCGCCACCGTCGCCATGTCCGCCCCACCCGCCGCCTCCTCCCCGGGCTCCGACTTCGCGATCGACGTCACCGGCGTCACCAAGCGTTTCGGCACCAAGACCGTCGTCAACGCCATCGATCTCCGCGTACGCCGCGGCGAAATCTACGGCTTTCTCGGCCCCAACGGCAGCGGCAAGACCACCTTCATCCGCATGCTTTGCGGCCTGCTCACACCCGACGCCGGCACCGGCACGTGCCTCGGCTACGACGTCCGCAGCCAACAAGCCGACATCAAACGCCACGTCGGCTACATGACGCAAAAATTCAGCTGCTACGACGATCTCAGCATCCGCGAAAATCTCGATTTCATCGCCCGCCTCTACGCCGTCCCCGACCGCCGCACCGCCGTCCAACAGAGCCTCGAACGCCTCGGTCTCACCCGTCGCAGCCACCAGCTGGCCGGCGAACTTTCCGGCGGGTGGAAGCAACGCCTCGCCCTTGCGGCCTGCCTGATCCATTCACCGCAACTCCTCCTCCTCGACGAACCCACCGCCGGAGTCGACCCCAAGGCCCGCCGCGAATTTTGGGATGAGATTCACCGCCTCGCAGCCGAGGGTCTCACCGTGCTCATCACGACGCACTACATGGATGAAGCCGAGCGCTGCCACCGCCTCGCCTACCTCGCCTACGGAAAACTCCTCACCCACGGCACGCTCGAAGACGTGCTCGCGAGTGTGCGCCTCACGACCTGGACCGTCACCGGTCCCGGTCTCCTCGACCTAGCCAAAAAAATCCGCGGCCTGCCCGGCATCGAACAAGTCGTCGCCTTCGGCACGACGCTCCACGTCAGCGGACGCGATGCCGCCGCCCTCGAAGCCTCGCTCACCTCCATCCGCGATCCGCGCCACGAATGGAAAAAAATCCGTTCCGGCCTCGAAGACGTGTTCATCAGTTTGATGGACGCCGCGAAGGACAATTTCGCATGAGTGCGTCCCGCTTCACCCTCCATCGCCTGTGGGCCATCGTGCTCAAGGAGTTTATCCAGATGAAGCGGGACCGCGTGACGTTCGGCATGATGGTCGGCATCCCCCTGATGCAGCTCATGCTCTTCGGTTTCGCGATCAACTCCGACCCCAAGCACCTGCCCACCGCCATCCGCGCCGCCGACCAGGGACCGTTTGCTCGCACCCTCGTCGCCGCCCTGCGCACCAGCGGTTACTTCACGCTCACGCACGAAGCCGCGACCGAAGCGGAAGCCCACCGCCTCCTGCAGCTCGGCGAAGTGCAGTTCGTGATCAACATCCCCGAAGATTTTTCCCGCCGTCTCCTCCGCGGCGAGCGCCCCACTCTGCTCATCGAGGCCGATGCCACCGATCCTTCCGCGACCGGCCCCGCTCTCAACGCCGTGCGCGCCATCGCCGACCACGTGCTCGACCGCGACCTCACCGGCCCCCTCGCGCGCCTCCGCGCCAAAGCCGGCCCGATCGATCTCCAGCTCCACGCCCACTACAACCCCGAGAATATCACCCAATACAACGTCGTCCCCGGCCTCATGGGTGTCGTGCTCACGATGACCATGGTGATCATCACCGCCCTCGCCATCACCCGCGAACGCGAACGTGGCACGATGGAAAATCTGCTCTCCACGCCGGTCCGCCCCTTCGAGGTCATGCTCGGGAAAATCCTCCCCTACATCGTGGTCGGCTACATTCAGGTGACGCTGATTTTAGTCGCTGCCCATTGGGTATTTCGTGTGCCGATGATGGGCAGTCTGCCGCTGCTCTACGCCGTGTCGCTGCTCTTCATCGCGGCGAACCTCGCGATGGGTATCACGTTTTCCACGATGGCTAAAAATCAACTGCAGGCCGTGCAAATGGCTTTCTTCTTTTTTCTCCCGTCGATCTTGCTCTCCGGCTTCATGTTTCCCTTTCGCGGCATGCCCGAGTGGGCGCAATGGATCGGCTCGATTCTGCCCAACACCCACTACCTCCGCATTGTGCGCGGCATTTTATTGAAAGGAAACGGCCTCGCCGAAATCACCCCGCACCTCTGGCCGCTCCTCGCGTTCCTCGTCGTCGCCATGGCCATCGGCGTGAAACGCTACCGACAAACGTTGGATTGAAGTAGGGCTGCCGCTTGTCGGCAGGCCGCAGCCCGGCGCAAAGCTCCCACGCCACGCTCCCGGCCCTTGACCCAGTGCGGTGAGTAATACTGCTCTTACCCGCCATGCAGACCCTCGCCGTCAGCAAACTCACCAGCAAGAGCCAGGCGACCATCCCCGGGCGCGTGCGCGAGAAACTGCGGCTCAAGCCGGGCGACTCCATCGCGTTCAAGTTTCGCGACGGCCACATCTTCCTCCAGAAAGCCCGAGCCGCCGACCACGTGTTCGCCAAAGCCGTCGCCGATACGCTGAGCGACGAGTGGCATTCGGCCAACGACGAGCGCGCCTACCGTGACCTTTAAGGCCTTCGAGGTCGTCGTCGTCCCGTTTCCCTTCACGGACAGCGCCGCGACCAAGCGCCGGCCCGCGCTCGTGCTCTCCGCGCAGGGCTTCAATGACCGCTCCGCGCACCTCGCTCTGGCGATGATCACGAGCTACGAAAACCGTGGGTGGCCGCTTGACGTGACACTGCTCGACCTCAAAGCAGCCGGGCTGAGTCACCCTTCGGTGGTGCGCATGAAAATTTTCACCCTCGACGAACGCTTTGTGCTGCGGAAGGCAGGTGCGCTGGCCGCTCCTGACCGTGCAGCCGTCCGCCGCGCGCTGGCGATGCTGCTGCCAGCGGATTGAAGTGCCACGGGCATGCCAGCCCGGGTTGCTCCGCCCACCAATGGGGCAATCCCCGATTGCCGGCGGGCCGCCGTTCCGACGAAACGGCGGTTGCCACCCGTCAACCTGCGGATGCGCCGCTTGCGCGGAGCTCAGCCCTTGCCGCTCACCAATGCCTTCGCCACCGGTCCATCGAGGTGCATCACCGACGTCGGATACGCGAACGACAACCTCCGCGCCGCCACGGCGCGCATGATCGCGAGATTCATCCGCTGTTTGAGCGCGAAGCCTTCTTTCACGTCAGCCTCCCGGCTCGCATAAAC
>CAMATV010000392.1 GCA_945861235.1 Opitutus sp. GAS368 | reverse complement strand
GGCACCGCCATCGCGACGGCCGCCATGCGTGCGTTGCCCATCGGCTTTCCCAAGCTGATGGTCTCGACGCTCGCGAGTGGCCAGACCGCGCCCTACGTCGGCACGACCGACATCACCATGATGCCCGCGATCGTAGACGTCTCCGGCATTAACCGCGTCTCCCGCGCCATCTTCACCAACGCCGCCGGCGCGATTTGCGGCATGGTCACCGCAAGGTCTTCCGCGTCTTCCGCGTCTTCTCCGTCTTCCGAAAAACCCCTCATTGTCGCCAGCATGTTTGGCAACACCACCGCCTGCGTGACCGAAGCGAAGCGCTTGCTCGAAGCCGCCGGCTACGAAGTGCTCGTCTTCGCCGCGACCGGCAACGGCGGCCGCGCGATGGAGTCGCTCATCGCCAGCGGCCTGGTCGCCGGTGTGCTCGACATCACGACCACCGAATGGGCCGACGAACTCGTCGGCGGCGTCCTCACCGCCGGCCCCGAGCGCCTCGACGCCACCGCCCAGGCCCGCATCCCCGCGATCATCGCGCCCGGCTGCCTCGACATGGTGAACTTCGGCGAGCGCACCTCCGTCCCCGCGAAATTCGCCCACCGTCTCTTTTACCAACACAACCCGCAAGTGACGCTCATGCGCACGACCCCCGCCGAATGCGCCGAACTTGGCCGCATCCTCGCGGAGAAAATCAACCGCTACACCGCGCCCGTCACGGTGCTCTTTCCCCGCCGCGCCATCAGCGTGGTCAGCGCCGCCGGCCAGCCGTTCCACGATCCGCTCGCCGACGCCGCACTTTTTTCCGCGCTGAAATCACACCTCCGCGCCGACATCCCCTTCCGCGACCACGACACCGAGATCAACGACCCACTCTTCGCCCGCGCCTGCGCGGAGGCTTTGCTCGCCCACCTCGAGGCCCGCCGTGTGTAGCGCCACAGCATCTGTCACCGCCGTTGGCGGTAGCCCGAAGGTGTCACACCTACGCAGCGCACAAAAGCCCGCGTAAACACATCGTTGCTCCGGTAGCCAACGCTCGCCGCGACGTGTTCCAGTTTGTGCTCGGTCGTCTCCAGCAACCCCTGTGCCTTTCGTATCCGAATGTAGGTGACATGCTCCATCGGCGTGCGCCCAAACTCCCGCCGGCACAACCGCCGGAGATGCTCCGCGCTCACATGGCAACGCGCCGCCAGCGAACTCAGTTTCCAGTCGTGAGCGAGATCGTTCGCAACCACCTCCCAGAGCCGCCCCACCCGCGAATCGCTGTGCCACGGTCGGGCCGCGCGCAGCGCCAGTCCGTGCAGCAGGCTGACCCAATGATGCAGCTGCGCCGCGTCCCGTTCTCCGTCCCATTCCCGGCGCAGCCCCCGCAGCACGTGACCAAATTCCTCCGCGCCGGCACGCACGCGCAGCGGCGACGACGCGCCCACCAGCGGACTCACCCACGAGGGTTCGTCGTAGCGCACCCACGCAAACACCCACCGCTGGCCTGGCGTGGCCACCAGTGCATTCAAGACCCGCGGCGGGGCGAGGCACATCATGCCGGGACCGATTTTCTGCCAACGTCCCTCCAGGAGCACGCGCCCTTCGCCCTCCAGCGACGCGAGGAAAAAACTGCCGGCCGGCTGCAACCGCACCCGACAATACGGTGCCTGCGCCTCATCGATTCCCAGCCGCGCCATGTGCCGCACGGCCAACTCCGAACAGTCCTTCGCTTCCAACACCCACCTCCGACTGCGCGCGCCATCGACCGTGGAGTCGGTGAGCAGCGGCGGCGGGATGAACATCCCGCAACGCTGATTGCCTGACGCCCCACTGACAAGCGGTTGCTCACGCGATTCTCGTCCATAGCAATGTGGAGAATCGTCGTGAGTTGGTGTGAGGCCACGCCTTCCCACTGCGTCGGAGATGAGCAATGCCTCTTCACGCTTCGCTCCGCTCTTCTAACCCCCGGATCGTAACCCCCACCCCGAAAAAATGCCCACCTCAAGCCGACTTCACTCGCTGGTCGCGATCATTGCTCTGTCGTTCGTTTTGCTCCCGCACGCGGCCAGCGCTGCTGCCGCGCCACGACCCAACATCATCGTCATTTTCACCGACGACCAAGGCTATCAGGACCTCGGCTGTTTCGGCTCCAAGACAATCAAAACCCCGAACCTTGATCGCATGGCGGCGGGCGGGTTGATGCTCAATGGATTTTACGCGCAGCCGGTCTGCGGAGTCTCTCGCGCCGCGTTGATGACCGGTTCCTATCCCATTCGCGTCGGCGAGCCCGGAAATCTAAAACGCCTGCACACGGTTCCCCACCCAAAGGAACTCACCATGGCCGAAGTGCTCAAAGGCGCTGGTTACGCTACCGCCCTACTCGGCAAGTGGCATCTCGGCAAAGAGGACAAGTCCGCGCCCATCGGATTCGACCCCGCCACGATGCCCAACGCCCAGGGCTTCGATTACTTCTACGGCACGCCGTTGTTCAACGGCTATAACGTATTCATGGCCGACGGTCCGTTTCGCAGTCCGATTCTACGCAACGGCGAGGTCGTCGTGAAGGCGGTTGAGAATTGGGACAACATCACCGCCGACTACACCCGCGAGGCCATCGCTTACATCACCGCTCACCGGGAAAAACCGTTCTTTCTCTATCTCGCGCACAACATGCCGCACATCCCGCTCGGTGCCTCGCCGGCCTTCAAAGGCAAATCTGCCGGCGGCCCCTATGGCGACGCGGTCGAGGAGATCGACTGGTCCACCGGCGAGATTCTCCGGACGCTCCGCGAGCTCGGGCTCGACGAGCAGACACTCGTGATCTTCACCTCCGACAACGGCCCGTGGGTCGAGACGACACACGCCATGGCTCCGACCGGAAAAGCGTTCATTCCCCGCGATCATTCCGGCCACGCCGAGCCGCTGCGCGCGTGGAAAATGTCCGCTTGGGAGGGTGGCTCGCGTGTCCCGTTCATCGCGCGCTGGCCGGGTAAGATTCCCGCGGGCGGGAAGAGCGACCAAATCCTCACCACGATGGATCTGCTGCCCACGTTCGCCGCGCTCGCCGGGACCACGCTGCCCGCCTCGCTCCGCATCGACGGTGTCGATGCGAGTGAATTTCTCCTCGGAAAATCCCCCCGCAGCCCACGCACCGAATATCTCTACTACACCGGCTGCTTGCTGACCGGCATCCGGCAACACCAATGGAAACTCGTCATTCCACGCCCCGCCGCACCTCCGGGCACGGGATGGTGGGGCCGCCTGATCGAACGGATCGCCGAGCCGCAATTGTTCGACCTCACCGCCGACCCCGGTGAAACGACCAACCTCGCCCCAAGGCATCCGGACCTTGTCGCCACGCTCAGCCATCGCTTGGAGGCAGCTCGCACCGAGCTGGGCGACATCGATCGCACCGGCAGCGGCGCGCGGTTCTTTGAGCCCGGTCCGCGCAAACTCCAAGTGCCGCTCCCAACTGCGGCTAAACCATAAAACGCCCAGCAGACCGCCTACCGACGTGCCGTCGGCTTGCTGCTCGTTTCTCCCTCGTGTTCCCACTGCTCTTTATGAAAACCCCCACCTCATCCTTACGCGCGCTGCCGTTCTTGCGTCCAGCGCTCGCCTCATTGCTCGCCTTCATCTTCGTATCGTTCGCCATCGCTCAGACCCCGACCGGCCGTATCACCGGCGTCGTAACCGACATCACTGGCACCGCCTATCTCGAAGGCGCGGTCGTAACGATCGACGGTTCCAACCGCGCCACCACCACGGACCGCCGCGGCGAGTTTGATTTCGGCGCGATATCGCCCGGCGAGTATTCGCTTCACATCGCCTACACCGGCATGACGCCGGCCACCACCCTGGCGGTCGTGACCGCCGGACAATCGGCCCCGCTTGCCGTCACGCTTCGCGAGGACGTCGTCAAGATGGGCAAATTTTCGGTCACCACCAACCGGAACGCCGATGCGCTTGCCGTCACCGACCAACAGAATGCGCCGAACGTGAAGAACGTC
>CAMATV010000391.1 GCA_945861235.1 Opitutus sp. GAS368 | reverse complement strand
GCGGGCGATTGTCTCGCGAGTTCCTATCATGGCATTGGCATTTTTATTTGCAGGACAGGGCGCCCAGAGGGTTGGCATGGGCAAATCACTGTTTGATCAGTCGGCTGCCGCGCGTGCGCTTTACGAGGAAGCCGGCCGTGTGCTCGGTTGGGACTTGGGCAAGGTAAGCTTTGAAGGCCCGGAGGCCGATCTGACCCAGACGAAGGTGTGTCAGCCGGCTCTTTTCGTCCACGGTCTCGCCCTCATCGCGGCGCTCCGCGAGCAGGGCAAGCTGCCATTTGGTGAACCCAAGTTTGCGCTCGGTTTGAGCCTCGGTGAAGTCACGGCTTACTGCGCGGCGGGGGTGTTCGATTTTCCGACGGGCGTGCGCATCGTGGCGGAGCGTGGTCGGCTCATGCAGCTGGCCTGCGAGCAAACGACCGGCGGAATGGCCGCGATCATTGGCGAGGAGCGGGCGAAAATCGCCGACCTTTGTAATGAATTCGACATCGAGGCGGCCAATTTCAACGCGCCCGGCCAGATCGTCGTCTCCGGGGAGAAGGCGAAAATCGAGGCGGCGGTTGCCGGGGCAAAAGCTCGCGGCATGAAAAAGGTAATCCCACTCGTCGTCGCCGGTGCCTATCACTCGCGCTTGATGGAACCGGCGCGCGCGGCCTTCGCGGCCTATCTCGAATCTATCCCATTCGCTGCGCCCCAATTCACCGTGTTCACAAACACGACGGGCCAAACGGTCAGCGACCCTGCCGCGATCAAGGCCGCGCTCGTGAAACAAGTTGTTTCGTCGGTGCTCTGGGAAGATTGCATGCGCAGTGCCGCCACGGCGGGCGTGACCGAATTTTGGGAGTTCGGGCCGGGCGGAGTCCTCGCCGGACTCGCGCGCCGCACCGAAAAAACGTGGAGCGTGAAGAGCTTCGCTGAATTTACCGATCTGACCACCGCCGCCTGAACGATGTCTGCCAAAAACACCCGCAATTTCTGCATCATCGCTCACGTCGATCACGGAAAAACCACGCTCTCCGACCGGCTGCTCGAGCACACGAACACGGTGGCGATGCGCGTCATGACGGCGCAGCATCTCGACTCGATGGATCTCGAGCGAGAGCGCGGGATCACGATCAAGTCCCACCCGGTCACGATGACCTACCGGGCGAAGGACGGGCAGGACTACAAACTGAACCTCATGGACACGCCGGGCCACGTGGATTTTTCCTACGAGGTCTCGCGCTCACTCGCGGCGTGCGAAGGCGCGGTGCTGTTGATCGATGCGGCGCAGGGCGTCGAGGCGCAGACCGTGGCCAACGCCCACTTGGCTTTCGGCCAAAAGCTCAAAGTCATCCCGGTCATCAACAAGATCGACCTCCCGAGCGCGAATCTCGAGCTCTGCACGCGTCAGTTGGAGGATATTCTGACCATTCCCGCTGAGGAGGCGATCCTCGCGAGCGGCAAGTCAGGCATCGGCATCGTCGACATTCTCGAAGCCGTCGTGGCCCGCGTGCCGGAGCCCCGCTGGCAGGAATATCCGCAAACGCGCGCGCTGGTGTTCGACTCTCTTTACGACTCTTACCGCGGCTGCATCGCCTACGTGCGGGTCTTTTCCGGCGCGATCAAGGCCGGTGATATGATGATGCTGATGAGCACGGGCCAGAAGGCAGAGGTTAAGGAAGTGGGCGTATTTATGCCCAAGATGGAGAAGATCGCTTCGCTGGGTGCCGGCGATGTGGGCTACATTGTCTCCAGTATCAAGAATACCGCTGACGTAAAAACCGGCGACACTATTACGATCGCGAGCCGGCCGGCGACAGACATGCTGCCCGGCTACAAAGAGGTGCGCCCGCTGGTTTTCTGCGGTCTGTATCCGCTCGAGAGCGACGACTACGAGAAATTGAAGGCCGCGCTCGGGCGGCTGCGTCTGAACGATGCGGCCTTCGTTTACGCGTCGGAAAGCTCCCTCGCGCTCGGCTTTGGTTTCCGCTGCGGCTTTCTCGGCCTCCTCCATATGGAGATCATTCAAGAGCGCATCCGTCGCGAGCACGACGTGGAGATCATTTCGACGTATCCGAGTGTTATCTACCACGTGATCAAGCACGGCGGCGACCTGATCGAAGTCGATAATCCGGTCAACATGCCGGACCCCGGCACGATCATCGAAATTAAGGAGCCCACGATTCGCGCACAGATCATTTTGCCCAACGATTCGATGGGCGATATCCTCGCGTTGATTATGGAAAAGCGCGGTCTCTGCGACCACACCGACACGCTCGACATGAATCGCGTGATGCTGAAGTGCTCGCTGCCGCTCAACGAAATTCTGGTCGATTTCAACGACCGCTTAAAGAGCATCACCCACGGCTATGGCTCGATGGATTATGAACTCGGCGACTACATGGTGGCCGACCTCGTGAAGATGGACATCATGATCAACGGCGACCCGGTCGATGCCTTTTCCTGTATCGTGCATCGCGACAAGGCCGATAGCCGCGGGCGCCAACTCTGCGAGAAGCTCGCTGAAATCATCCCGCCGCAGATGTTCAAGGTAGCGATTCAGGCCGCCATTGGCGGTAAAGTCATCGCCCGCGATAACGTGAAGGAAATGCGGAAGGACGTCACTTCGAAGTGCTACGGCGGCGACATCAGCCGTAAGCGCAAGCTCCTCGACAAACAGAAAGAGGGCAAAAAGAAGATGAAACAAATCGGCAAGGTATCCATCCCACCGGATGCCTTCATCAAAGTGCTCCAAAACAACTAAGCGATTCGAAGCCATGTTCGGCCTATTCCAGTCTCAGGAAAAGAAGATGCGGGAGAACGCGACGAATTGGCTCGAGGTGGCTGATCGTGTTTACCACTTCCGTCGCGATATCCTCGCCGCGCCCTTAGTGGGCGAATTGCAGGCCCATATCGCGACGCTCCGAGCGCTACTCAAGGACAAGGTCGGGGCCGAAAAGCTGAGACTTGAAATTGAAGCACTGGAGGAAGTGCTGCGCCGCACCGGTGGGGCTATTTATCCCAAGAGCGCGCTCGTGGAAAACGTCGAATTCTTCCTCGTGGCGGCGATTGTGATTCTCGGGATCCGCACGTATTTTGTGCAGCCCTTCAAGATCCCGACGAACTCGATGTGGCCGACCTACAACGGTATGACGCCTGAGGTTTTTATGAAGCCGGCTGACGAACCCTCGTCGGCGGCGGTGGCGGCGCGGGCCGTCCTCTTTGGCGCCTGGCCTCATCGTCTGGATGCCCCGATGGAGGGCGAAGTGTTGGTGCCGGTATTTGGCGGGCAGAGCCGCGGGGCCGTGCGCGCGCGCATCGTCTCGGGACGATCCTGGCTGGTGATTCCGACCGACTTGCGCGAATACACGGTCTTTGTCGGCGACAAGCCGGTGAAAGTGCGGTTGCCGCTCGATTTTGACATGGACTGGGTTGTTTCCGAGGCGCTGGTTTCCCCGGGCAATAAATTCACGACCCAAAGCTTCAACGCTGAAGTTGAAAAGAAGCTGCGCGCGGGCCAATTCGAGGTGCGCAATGTCGATGGAGAAAACGTCCGGTGTATCCGCACCGGCCGCTTCGTGCGCGCTGGAGAGCGATTTTTGTCGTTCGATGAATTGACCGGCGACCAGTTATTCGTCGATCGGATGAGCTACCATTTCGTGCGGCCGGATGCTGGACAGGGTTTTGTTTTTCGCACCGGTAACATTAAGGGTATCGCGGACACGTACGGAGACCAATATTACATCAAGCGCCTCGTCGGAACGCCCGGTGACGAACTTGAAATCGTTAGCGGTAAGACCACGGCTGCTGCACCTACGGTGGTAAAATCGGGTGGCACGGGCGTCTTGCTTCGCAATGGGCGACCGATCGAGGGTTCAGGGGCTTTTCGCGGGAACAATGAGCAGAGCGGAAAATACGGTGGCTACCAACCGCTCGGCCTGCTGGCGCTGGGCGAAAAAGCGAAGGTCCCGCCGGGGCAGTTTCTCGCGCTAGGCGATAATTCCGGCAA
>CAMATV010000390.1 GCA_945861235.1 Opitutus sp. GAS368 | reverse complement strand
GTGGTGCGGCCGAAGTTGGCGGATTCATCGGCGCGGCGCACGCGGGCGGCTGTGGATTCGACGACGGGAAAGATGTGCACGGGGCGCGGGCCGAGGGCGGCGCGCAATTCCGGGAGAACGCTCTCGGGCAAGGTGCCGGCGGCCGGTTGGATGATCCAATCGCTCTGGCCGGTGATCGTATCCGTAAAATGGGTAAAGCTCGCGACGGCGGCTCGGTTGGCGAGGCGCACGGCGACGAAGACGGCGACGCCGAGCGCGAGGATGCCGACGAGGAGGAGGGATTGCCGCGGAGCGAGCCGCCAGTGGCGGAGTGCGAAACGGCGCAGCAGGAGTGTTTCGACGGAAAACATCGCGGGGCTCAGCTGACGACGCGGCCGTCGCGCAGGTGGATCCGGCGGTGGCAGATCGCGGCGGCCTCCTCGCTATGGGTGACGAGCACGAGGGCGGTCTGCGTCTCGTCGGTAAGCTCGCGGAGGAGGCGGAGGATGTTTTCGCCGTTGGCGGAATCGAGATTGCCGGTGGGTTCATCGGCCAAAATGAGCGCGGGGCGGTGGACGAGGGCGCGGGCGATGGCGACGCGTTGCTGTTCGCCGCCGGAAAGTTGCGAGGGCAGGGCGCCGGCGCGCGCGGTGAGGCCGACGCGCGCGAGGGCGCCGGCGACGCGGGCGGCGCGCTCGGGTGCGGGGACGCGGGTGAGCTGGAGCGGGAGCTCGACGTTTTCGGCGGCGGTGAGCGTGGCGAGCAGATGGAAAAACTGAAACACGGTACCGACGCGTTCGCGGCGGAGGCGGGCGAGCCCATCGCTCGGGAGTGCGTCGATGCGCTCGCCGAGGAGGGCGATGGTGCCGGTGTCGGGGCGATCGACGCCGCCGAGGCAATTGAGGAGGGTGGTCTTGCCGCTGCCGGAGGGCCCGGTCAGCGCGATGCGTTCGCCGGCCGCGACGGAAAACGACACATCCGCGAGCACGGCGCGCGCGCCGTAGGATTTGCCGACGGCGGTGACGGTCAGAACGGGAGCGGTGGAAATTGCCGGTGCGGCCGGTGCGAGGACCATGTGGCCACGCAAGGGCCTTTGCAGGGAAAGGCGAGCGGGTGCAGCGGAAATGCGGGAAAAGAAGTCGGGCTTGGCGAGGGTCGAAAATGGCAATGCGAAGAAATGACGCCCGCGCTTGTCGCGGAATCACGGACTGTCTTAGTGGCCCCCGATGTCCAAGATCCTCCTCGTTGCCGAAAAGCCCGCTGCCGGGCGTGACTTTGCGGCGGCGCTGACGGGCGGGCACTTCAACGGCCAAGGACCGCATCGCGGGAGAATGGCGGACGGGACGGAGCTCACGGTGGTATCGGCGCGCGGGCATTTGTTTGAGTTGGCGAAACCGGAGACTTACGACCCGAAGTTTGGCGCGTGGAACGTCCATGATTTGCCGATCGTGCCGACGAAGCTCTGGGATTTCGTCGAGGAGCCGCGGGCCGATGGCGGGAACTTGCTCGATGTGCTGCGCGCGGAGGCGAAGGCGCACGCTGGCTGCGAGATCGTCAACGGCTGCGACGCGGAACGGGAGGGCGAGGTGATTTTTCGGAAGGCGCTGCGCGGAGTGAACGCACCGGCGGGCACGAATTACTCGCGCATGTGGGCGCAGACGATGACCGTTTCGGGTTTGCAGGAAGCGTTTGCGGCGCGAAAGCCGCTGAAGGATTACAACGGTCTCGCGCAGGCGGGCTTCACGCGTGACCAGGCGGACTGGCTCGTCGGCATGAACGTGACTGTGCTGGCGACGAAGACGCTGCCGCGTGGGCGCGGCGATTGGAAAGTGTGGTCGGTGGGCCGCGTGCAGACGCCGACCCTCGCCCTGATCGTCGCGCGCGATCTGTTGATCGAAAATTTTGTGCCGCAGAATTTTTGGGAGGCGTATGGGAGTTTCGGTGGGCTCGAGGCGAAGGCGGAGTTGGATGCGTATGCGGCGTCGACGGACCGCGTGAAACTGCTCGGCGCGCCAGTGGTGAGCAGCGAGCGGGACAAGAAGGCGTTTTGGGACAAGGCGAAGGCGGAGGCGTTCGGGGTGTCGGCGAGAACCCCGCCAACGTATCGAGCGACGGAAAAGAAAACGACGCGCATGGAGAAGCCCCCGCTGCCGTTCGATTTGCAGGAAATGCAAAAGCTCATGTCGAAGAAGTTTGGTAGCACGGCGACGGATACGCTGGCGATTCTGCAAAAACTCTACGATGCGAAGCTCATCAGCTACCCGCGCACGGATTGCCGCCATTTGCGCGAGGACATGAAAGACAAGCTGTATGCGTCGCTCGTGGACGTGCACGCACACTTGGTTGCGATGCGGCCGGCGTTGCATTTGTCGCAGCAGGCATTGATGCCGAAGAAGATCGCGGTGGCGTCGCGGGCCTTTGACGACAAGCAAGTGGAAGGCCATTACGGCCTCGTGCCGACGGGCGAGGTGAACGGCGTTGCCCAGCTCACCGGCAACGACCTCTTTGCCTACCTGACGGTGGTGCAGACGACGTTGATGGCGCTCGATGAGGCGGCGAAATATAAAGGTGTTACGCGCCGCTACACGCAGGAAGGCGGGGTGGGTCCCTATGCGCCGGCGGTGTTTAAGGCGACGCGTGAGCAGAGCGATTTCCCGGGCTTCAACCGCTGGGTGAAACGCGAAGCAAAGACGGCGGTGGCGCTGCCGCCGATTGCGGCGAAACAGATTTTGGAGGTGGTGACATTGAAGGAACTGACGACGAAGCCGCCGGAGCATTTCACGGACGCGACCTTGCTCGACGCGATGAAGTATGCTGGCGAGACCTTTGACGACGATACGCCGGAGGAGCAGCGCGAGGCGATGGTCGCGGTGATGAAAGACAAAGGAATCGGCACGGCAGCGACGCGCGCGAACATCATCGAGAAGATTTTGCTGCGCGGTTTCGTAGTGCGGGAAAAATCGAAGCTCCTCTCGACGGAAAACGGGCGGCTATTGTGTCGCGAATTGGCGACGCGCGCGCCGAACATGCTCTCGGCTAAACTCACGGGCGAGTGGGAGCTAATCTTGAAAAAAATGGAGCGCAACACGTCGGCGATGACGCGTCCTGAATTTCTGGATGCACTCCTCGCGAGCGTCGTGAGCATGAAGGAAGGGTTTATCAAGGGGAGCTCGCGCGCTGGCATCAACGAGCCGGTGATTCCGGTGACGGCGGGCACGCCGGTGACGGACGCGATTTGCCCGAAGTCGCAGGAAGCGCTGCTGGACCGCGGGCCGTTTTTCGAGGCGGCGGGCTGGCCGGGCGTGCGGTTATGGAAGAGCGCGTTTGGGAAGGCGTGGAGCGCGGCGGAGTTTGTTGCGCTGCTGGAGAGTGTGCTCGCGAAGAAGCCGTTTCACGCGACGGGCCTGAAGTCTGCGACGGGCAACCGCGACTACGCGGCGGACCTCGTAATCGACGAGGAGACGAAGAAACTCGTGATCTTCACGCCAGAGCCGACGAAGGTGAAAGGCGTGAAGTGCCCGAAGTCAGGGAAGCTGCTGCTGGACGGCGGCGGATGGTTCGAAGCGCCAGGCTGGCCGGGGGTGAAGCTGTGGAAAAATGCGTTTGGGAAAATTTTCACTGCCGAGGACTATGTGCCGGTGCTGCAGGGCTGGAAGGATGGCGCGCCGATCGACGTGGCGGGCTTGGTGTCGGCGAAGTCAGGCAAAGCCTACAGGGCGAAGCTCGTGCTCGATGAAAAGGCGGGGAAGGTGAAGTTGGATTTCGGCTCGGGGCCGGTGGGGGTGATGCCCGAAAATATTTTGGCCAGGTGACATCATTTACTCGGCGGTTTTCGATCGTGGACTGGGACCCGGCAACTGGCCAGGCCTAAAAAAATCAAAATCAAAAGTACGTGGCGATGGGTGTAATCTACCGTTCGGCTCAATCGGCGATTCTCTTCCTCACGCGATTGGGTTCCGTTGCTTTACGGCCGAGCTTCGGCGGCCTCTCGCAGCGGTACAAAGTATGCTCGC
>CAMATV010000389.1 GCA_945861235.1 Opitutus sp. GAS368 | reverse complement strand
ACGGACGCGGGGCGGAGCGTGTAGCCCTTGAACGCGACGACGGGGGCGCGGTTCGCGTCGCCACGGCGGAGGGGAGACGTGCCGGTCTCGCGATAAACGACGGGGCCGAGCAGAGTGGCGGCTTTGATGAGTTTATTGACGGGGCGGACGTCGGTCAGATCGATGAAGCCGCCGGTCCACGCGTAGTTGAGGCCGCCGCGGGTCGGGTCGTAGCAAAAGTTCACGCCGCCGGGCAGACCGAAGGCGAAGCAGCCGGCGCGGGCGTCGGGCAACATGACGCGCTCGATGAGCACCTCGGCGGGTGCGAGCGCGGGTTGCGCGGGAAGCGGGAGCGGCGCACAGGTCAGTGCGAGGGCGAAGATCGTCCCGCCTCTCACGAGGCGGGCTACGAGATCCGCGTGGCCCGCGGGATGAGGAAGGAGATCCGCGTGGCCCGCTGCGTGAGCAGCGGGATGAGGACGGAGGCGGGCTACGAGAACCGCGTGGCCCGCGGGATGAGGAAGGCGATCCGCGTGGCCCGCTGCGTGAGCAGCGGGATGAGGAACTGCGGCATGACGGGAGTTCATTTCCTTTTTGTGAGAAAAACAAAGACGCCGAGCTTCGACGCGGTAAGGGTATCAGGGATACCGTCGCCGTTGACGTCGATCGCTTCGACTTGAGTGCCTAGGGCGGAGGCGTCGTCGATGAGTTGCGGAACAAAGCGGGCACCACCCGGCGCTCCGGCGTCGCGACGGAGGAGAAAGGCGTAGTTGACGGGCGTGGCCATCGGTTCGACGTCGCCGGTCGGGCCGTGGGCCCAGCGACGTTTGCCGGTGATCACATCCGGCAGACCGTCGCCATTTAGGTCGGCGAGGGTGAGTGCGTGGGGCTGCGAAAAGGCGACGCCGTATTTTTTTTCCTCTTCGCGCGTGCCCATCATTTTGTGTTCGACGAAAGTGATCGCGCCAGTGGCGTCGCGTTTTTGCTCAAACCACGCGAGGCCCCAGCCGTGGGCGTTGAGCGCGGTGACGATGTCGGCCTTGCCATCGCCGTTCACGTCGGTGACGAGGATTTGGGCGCCGCCGCGGTCAGAGCTGAAGGTGAACGCGTGTTTTTTCCAGAGCGTGCCCGGAGGTGAATTTTTCGGCGGTTGCTCCCACCAGCCTTCGTTGAGCACGAGGTCGGCGCGGCCGTCGCCGTTGATGTCGCCGACGCCTTCACCGTGGTAGTAGTGGTTGAACTCGGCCTTTGCGGTGACCGGCAAAAATTTCCATGGTTTGGTGGGTTCGGCCCAGTTCGGAGCATACCAACCCCACTGCTTGACCTTGTCGGCCGCCGTTTCGCCGGAGATGGAAATCAGCTCGGGCTTGCCGTCGCCGTCGATATCCCTGAAGAGCGGGGCTTCACCGAAAACGCGGTTGGCGACGAAGTGTTTTTTCCAGCGCGCGTCGGGTTTGGTGGCCTCAGCCGCGCCGGGATTTTCATACCAGAATGCCTGATGATGCAGCACGCGGCCGAGGACGAGAATGTCGGGGCGGCCGTCGCCGTTGAAGTCGGCGATGAAGGAGAACATCGAGTTTGTCGGAGTTTTTTCGAGCTCCTGTTGCACGGGCTCGTAAAACGCGTGGCGGGTCTTGAAGTCGGGGCCGGCATACCAGAACGGGCCGGCGACGATATCCATCTTACCGTCGCCGTTGATATCGGCGGCGTTCACGCCGTCGCACCAGTATTCGGAAGTGAGGGTGAGTTTTTCGAAGGAGACCGGGCGCTGCGCGGACGCGGCGTGGGCGGTGCCGGCGGAAAGTGCGCCGAACAGAAGGAGGGCAAGCAAACGGGGGATGTTCATGGAGAGAGGGGTGAGACGAATAACGCCCACCGCAGGGTGCACGGCGAGCGGATTGTTTCTCGACGCGGAGGCGGCGGGGCGCACAGTAGCGGTCGCCCTTCTCTTATTTACCTATGAAAACCTCGCGTGTGGTCCCAGTGGTGTTGCAATTGTCGGCGCTCTTCGTGGCGCTCGGAACCGGCCGCTTGGCTGCCGCGCCCAACGAGGCGTTTCTCGGGCGCTGGGCGCTGACCCTGCCCAACGGCGCGGCTGGCTGGCTCGAAGTCACCAAAGAAAAGGGCTACTACGATGGCTCGATTCTCTGGGGCGGCGGCAGTGTGGTGCCGGTGTCGAGCGTGGTGATCACCGAGGACACCCTGATCGTGACCCGCACCAAGGATGTGCAGCGCAAAGACGCGAGCGGCAAAGTTGTGCGGACGCAGCAATACACTGAAGCCATCTCCGCCAAGTTCGGCGAGGGCGATACGTTGAAGCTCACCCAACTCGTGCCCAAGGTGAATGGCACGGCCTACGACAACGCGGTCTTTACGGGCCAACGCATCCCCGCCCTGCCCGCCCGCCCCGATTTGAAGAAAGTGAAATTCGGCGCACCGGTCGCGCTCTTCAATGGCCTGGATCTGGCCGGCTGGAAACCGAAGGAAGACAAGGTCGAGAGCGCCTGGAAGGTCGCGGGCGGCGTCTTGTCGAACATCGTGGCGAAACCCGCACCGGGCACGCCCGCGAAGCGTACTGCAAATCTCCGTACGGATAGAGAATTTGAAGATTTCAATCTCAAGCTCGAGGTCAACGTGCCCGCCGGTAGCAACAGCGGCGTCTATCTCCGCGGCATCTACGAGATCCAAGTCTTCGACTCCTTCGGCAAGGCGCTCGACTCGCACAATATGGGCGCGCTCTACAGCCGCATCACGCCGAGCGTCGCCGCGGAGAAACCCGCCGGCGAATGGCAGACCCTCGATATCACGCTCGTCGAGCGTCACGTCACCGTCGTTCTCAATGGCAAGACGATCATCGATAACCAACCGGCGGCCGGCTGCACGGGCGGCGCGATGTGGTCCGATCAGTTTAAGCCCGGCCCGATCTATCTGCAGGGCGATCACGGCACGGTATCGTATCGGAATCTCGTGCTCCGGCCGGTGGCAAAATGAACAGCGCCGAGTCCGTCCCTGCCCTGACACGACGCAAATTCATCAGTCAAGCGGCCCTCGGCACTGCGGCGGTCGCCCTCGCGCCGCAGGTGGGTGCGGCGGAGTTGCCGCCGCCGAAGCTCGGCATCGCGATTCTTGGTCTCGGCGGCTACGCTTCGGGGCAACTCGCCCCGGCGCTGAAGCTGACGCAAAACGTGCAGATCACGGGTGTGATCACCGGCACACCGGAGAAAGGCCGCAACTGGTCGCAGGTCTTCGGCTTTCCTGAGAAGGCGATTTATTCTTACGACACGATGGCGCGGATCGCCGACAACCCGACGATCGATCTGGTCTACGTCGTCACGCCGAACGCGCTCCACTGTGAGCACGTGATCGCGGCCGCGAAGGCGGGCAAGCATGTGATCACGGAAAAACCGATGGGGATTTCTGTCGCGGAGTGCGACGCGATGATCGCCGCGTGTCGGGCGGCAAAGGTGAAGTTATCGGTCGGCTATCGGTTGCACTTCGATCCGTATTTCGCCGAGGTGGCCCGCCTCGCGAAGGAAAAAGACGTCGGACCCTTCAAAAAAATGAGCGGCGGGTTCGGCTTCACGCTCTCGCAGCCGCAGTGGCGGGCGGAAAAGAAACTCGCCGGAGGCGGGCCTTTGATGGATCTCGGGATCTACTCGATTCAGGCGGCGGGCATCGCGACGGGCGAAGCTGTGCCGGTGGCGATTACGGCGAAGGAACAGCCGAAGAAGCGACCGGAGTTTTTTAAGGACGTGGAAGAAACGATCGAGTGGATGATGGAATATGCCGACGGCACGCGGGCGGATTTCATCACGAGCTACAACGGCGGCATCAACCGGTTTCGCGGTGAGTCGGACAAAGGTTGGGTGCAAATCGAACCGGCGTTTTCCTACAACGGACTGCAGGGTGATTCGAGCAAGGGGAAGATCAGTTTCGAGCCGGCGGTGAACCAGCAGGCGCGTCAGCTCGACCACATCGCGCAATGCGTGCGCGAAGGCCGTGAGTCGGACGTGCC
>CAMATV010000388.1 GCA_945861235.1 Opitutus sp. GAS368 | reverse complement strand
ACCATCGTCGGACTCGCCGGCACCACTCCGTCACCGGGCTTCAGCGGATCACCGCCCTTGTGCACGAAGGTCTTTTCCTCGGGCTGCGCATACTTGCCAGCCCAGATCTCTCGCAGCGGCGGCACTGCCTTCAGCGCCCGATCCACTTTTGCAATCTCCGCCGACACCGCCGCAAGTTGCCGGGCCTCGGCCGACGTCGTGACTTCGGAGCGCGCGCGCTCGATGCCGTGGGCCTCACTCCAGGGTTCGCGTGCCGCGCTCGAAGCCACCGTCCGCCAGGTTTCCCCGTCGGCCGAGACCTGAATCGCGTAGTCGGTCGGCGTCGCACCCTGCGCCTTGTCTTCGATCATCAGGCCCTTCGCATTGCGAAACGAAACGCGGTCGATCGTCTCGGTCTTTGCGAACGTGACCGTCAGCACCGCGGGATCGCCAATGAACCATTGCTCGCCGAATCGCCCGTCGATCGCGAGGTGCGCTCCGTAGGCCTCCGGAAAATCCTCCGCCACCGCAGACTTCGCGCCCTCGGCCCGTGCTCCGTGGCTCGCCAACGCGACATTGCGCGAGCCCTCACCGGCACTCCACGCCTCAAACTCCACGATCCGCGAGCCCGTAGCCGACTTCGGATTCGCGGTGCTCGCACTCATGACGAGCTTCACCGCCCGCACCCCCACCGGCTCAAAACGCTCCTCGGTCAACTCAGGGTTCACCTTCGGCCGCGTCGCGACGACCTGCCCCGCCGCCTCTTTCGCACGCCGCGTGACTTCCCGCTCGAGCACGGCGCGCTCCGCGACCCATTTCGTCCGCTGTTCATTCAGCGGCCCCGTTGCGGACTTGAACGCCGCGCGCTCCTCCGCCGACGCCACGACGCGGCGCCCGTGCGTCACACCCTCAAACGCCGCGCGCAGCCGGTAATAGTCCTCGGTGGGGATCGGATCGAATTTGTGGTGGTGGCAGCGCGCACAATTGATCGTCATCCCCAGAAACGCCCCACTCGTCGCCGTGATGAGATCGTCGAGGGTAGCCGCGCGAATATTTTTCCGAGCGGCCACATCTTGATTGCCGACGTCGTCATAAGGCCCGGCGACGAGGAACGCGCTACCGACTTCAGTTTCCGGCCGGTTCTTCCCGAGCACATCGCCGGCGAGATGTTCGACGATGAACTGATTGAAAGGCTTGTCGTCGTTGAGCGAGCGGATCACGTAGTCGCGAAACGGCCAAAGATCGTTGATGAGAAAATTCCGCTCGAAGCCATTGCTCTCACCAAAGCGAACGACGTCGAGCCAGTGCCGCCCCCAGCGCTCGCCGTAGGCCGGTGATGCCAACAAGGTGTCTGCCAGCTCCGTCACTGCGCGCTCGGGCTCTGCGCGATAGACCACCGCAAACGCCGCAACTGCGGCCGCCGTCGGAGGCAACCCCGTCACATCGTAACTCATCCGGCGGATCAGCGTGCGCGCATCCGCCGGCGGATTCAGCGCGAACCCTTTCGCCTGCAATCCCGCTTCAACATAATGGTCAATCGCAGCCGATCCCGCCGCCACCCCCGCATCAGCCGCGCGCAACGGCTGCAGCGACCACCACGATTTGTCCGCGCGCTTCGCTTCGAGCGGCGCACCATCGCGCGGATCAGGCGCACCCATCTTCACCCACGTTACGAGATCAGCGATGACTGCGTCCGGCAGCTTCGGTTTCTTTGGCGGCATGGCCAGATCATCCTCGAGATGCTGCACAGCCCGGATCAGCAGACTCTCCTCCGGTTTCCCCGGTACAATCGCAGCCGTGCCACCGTCTCCGCCCACCAACCACCCCGCGCGCGAATCGAGGCGCAGCCCGCCCTTGATCTTCTTCGCCTGGTCGCTGTGGCATTCGTAGCAGTGCTCAACCAGCACCGGCCGAATCTTCTGTTCAAAGAAAGCGACCCCCGCCGCGTCCGCCGCACTCGCGCGGATGGAGATCAGCACAATACCGGCGATGCAAAATCCCGCAGCCCCAAGGCTCCGCAGCTGGAGGAAATTAATTCGTGCAAATCTCATCTTGAGGCGATTGCCCGGTCATTCATTGGCAGTGCCCTGATTCTGAGGGAAACCGTTCATGCCAACACGCCCTTCAACACGTGCCCGTGCACATCGGTGAGCCGGCGGTTCGAGCCGTTGTGATAGTAAGTCAGGCGCTCGTGATCGACGCCGAGCAGGTGCAGCACCGTCGCATAAAAATCGTAGACGGTCGTCACGTCCTGCACGCTGCGCCGACCGAAATCATCTGTGGCCCCGTGGCTCACACCGCCCTTCACCCCCGCGCCCATGAACCAGGTCGTGAACGCATCGGGGTTGTGATCACGCCCGGCTGTCCCTTCCTGATGCGTCGGCATGCGACCAAACTCGCTGCACCAAATCACCAGCGTATCCGCCAAGAGGCCACGTTGCTTCATATCCGCCAACAACGCGGCCGTCGGTTGGTCGAAGATCGGCGCGTGGCGTTCGTAGTCCGCCTTGAGCGTTTTATGGGCATCCCAATTGAGCAACCCGTCCACCGCGCTCGCCCGCGACGCACAATACAGACTCACATAGCGCACACCCTTTTCGAGCAGTCGACGCGTGAGCAGGCAATTGCGGGCATAGCTCGCTTTGAGCGTATTCGGATCATTCGTACCGTAGAGTGCCTGCACGTGCGCCGGCTCGCGCGACAAATCGCTCACTTCCGGCGCCGCGAGCTGCATGCGCGCCGCGAGTTCGTAGGCCGCGATCCGGGCCCGCAACTCGCTGTTGCCCGGATGCGCCTCCGCGTGGCCGGCATTCGCACGCGCCAGAAACGCCCGCGTCGCCGCTTCCTCCGCCTCGGAAATATTCCCGGGTCGCGCGAGGTTCCGCAGCGGTTGGTGCGCGGCGAGCACCACGGCCTGATGCTGCGCCGGCAAAAATCCGTTGCCCCAGTTCGCCTTGCCGTTCGGTGGCTCCCCACGGATGTCCTGCAACGCGACAAACGTGGGCAGGTTTTCGTTAAGGGTGCCCAGACCGTGACTGATCCACGCCCCGGCGCTCGGAAAGCCCTCGCGCGTAAAACCCGTGTTCATCGCAATGCAGCCGGGGCCGTGCGTATTCGAGCGCGACGTCATCGAGTGCACGAAGGCCATGTCGTCCACGTGCCGCGCCATGTGCGGCAGGAGCGTCGAGATCATTTTTCCGCTGCGCCCCGCCGGCGCGAAGTCCCACGGCGACCGCATGAGATTCCCGTTCTTGCCTTGGAACGTCACCTCCGCGTCGCCGCCCGGCAGTGGCGTGCCATGGAATTTCTCCAGCATCGGCTTGTGATCCCACAGGTCCACATGCGACGCGCCACCCGGGCAGAAGATCTGCAACACCCGCTTCGCCTTCGCCGGAAAATGCGGCAACACCCCGCCGCCCGCCGCCCCGTGCAGATCCCCGCGCAGCAGCCGCGCGAGGGCGACACCGGCAAGACCAGTGGTCATTCGTCCAAGAAATTGTCGGCGGGCAAGTTCGAGCGGGGCGCCTGTCATTGGGGAAACCCGAGAGCATTCAGAAACGGAATCATCCGCAAATGTTTTTCTTGTGCGCACTCGCCCTTCGCTCTTCCCGCTCGCGGCTCGTCGTTCGTCCCGCTCGCGGCCCTTCGTTCTTCCCGCTAGCGGCTCGTCGTTCGTCCCTTGCGCACACTTGCACCGCGCCGTCTTTTTTGCCCAGCTCATCTACGTTCCTCATGCTTCCCCTCACCCAATCCTTGATGTCCTTCCGTTCCCCTGCCCGAGTGCTCCGCGCCGCCTTGCACTGTGCGCTCGCTGTCGCGCTCAGCGCCGCGCCAGCCGTCCGCGCCGCCGACTCAGTTACCACCGCCACCGCCGCCACCGGCACGATCCAGGGCCGCGTGCTCAGTCCAGTCACCCAGGAATACCTGCGGAACGTCGAGGTCACCATCCCCGGCACCCGCCTCGCTACCTTCACCGGTGACGACGGTTTCTACACGTTTACCCAGGTCCCCGCCGGTCCC
>CAMATV010000387.1 GCA_945861235.1 Opitutus sp. GAS368 | reverse complement strand
CCGGGCGGGAGATCGAGGCGGATCGGGTTGGAGGTGGCGGGGGCGGTGCCGTCGAGAATTTGGAGGAGTGTGGGGCGAGGGGAGTCGGGGGCGTAGCCATCGAAATGGGCGACGCTGAGACCGGCAGTGTGGCTGAGGAGGCGACGGAGTGTGACGGGCTCGGCGGCGACGCTGGGCGAGGACGCAGCGGAAGGAAGGGAAGCGGGAGGAATTTTCCAGGACTTGAGGGTGGTGTTGACGTTGGCGTCGAGGGTGAGCTGGCCAGAATCGACGAGAGAGAGGAGGCCGACGGCGGCGACGGCTTTGCTGATGGCGGCGGCTTGGAAAAGCGTGTCGGGGGTGACGGGTGCAGAATCGCCGGTGCGGGCGAAGCCGTAGGCGCGGGCCCAGGAGATTTTTCCGTCGGCGATGACGGCGACGCTGACTGCGGGGACATGGTGAACGACGAGGCGCCGGGCGATGGTCCAAGGTTCGGAGGGAGCGCCAGTGAGTCGGGCGGGCGGAAGAAGGCCGGACTCGACGCGGGCGATGCGGGCGGCGAGTGCGGGGTCGGCGGCGGAGTCTGCGGCGCGGGCAGCGAGGGCGGTGAGGGCGAGGCAGGCGAACAGGAGACGCATGAAAAATTGCAGGCTGAATTCTGAGGTGGGGCGTGGCTACAAAAACCTTACGTGGGCGGTGATCGGCGGAGTTATTTACCGAGAAATTTTAGGCCGATGACGCCGGTGATGATGAGAGCGATGCAGGCGAGGCGGGCGGGGGCGGCGCTTTCGTTGAAGAGGAAAATGCCGGCGAGGGCGGTGCCGACGGCGCCGATACCCGTCCATACGGCGTAGGCGGTGCCGATGGGAAGTCCGCGGGCGGCGAGGGCGAGGAGCGTCATGCTCGCGGCCATCGCGGCGCCGACGCCGAGGCTCGGCCAGAGCCGCGTGAAGCCGTCGGTGAATTTCAGGCCGGCGGCCCAGACGATTTCGAGGGCGGCGGCGAGGAACAGAAGCGTCCAGTGCATGGCCGCGAGCGTGGGGCGGCGGGCGGGCGGGTCAACGCGGGGGGAGGCCGCGTCGCCGTTTTAGGCGTTCTGAGCGACCGGAGCCGCGCGCAAATAGCGGGCGCGTGAAACCGTCTCGGCGGGCCCAGCAACGTTTGCGAGTTTGGCCACGGAGGTGAGTCCGAACTCGGCGGGCACCGGTGTGCATTCGATACCGATTACGTCGCCGTCGGCATCGAGATCGATAGCGACGAGGGGCCAGCGGCTGCGCACGATGGTTTGCGCTGATTCAACGCCAGATTTGAACCGCACGTAGAGCCCCTCGTCGGACAACTCGACAACCGCCTCGCTGGGTGAACTGACGGTGAACTCAAATTTGTGGCTCTTCATTGAAGACGGTGATGGCGATTTGCGCGGATAAAAAAAATCACCGCACGCCGCCCATGAGTTTTTTGACCCAAGGGACGAGGGCGAGGAGAGCGAGCGTCGCGACGCCGCCCCAGATGGCTTGCTTGAGGAAGAAGTTCGCGAGGTCGTCGGCATTCGTGGACTCGAAGTGGCCGGCGAGCACGCCCGCGAGTTTGTTGCCGAGGGCGGCGGCGAGGAACCAAATGCCCATCACGAGGCCGAGGAGGCGTTGGGGGGCGAGCTTCGTCATCGTCGAGAGACCGACGGGGCTGAGGAGCATTTCGCCGATGGTTTGGAGGAAGAAAAGTCCGACCAGCCACAGAGGGCCGACCTTGCCATCGGCGGTGAGTTTCGAGGCGGGAACCATTAGCACAAACGAGAGGCTTACGAAGAGGAGGCCGAGCATGAACTTCATCGGGCTCGAAGGTTGTTTGTGGCCGAGGATGATCCAGAGGTAAGCGAAAACCGGGGCGAGGAGAATGACAAAGATGGAGTTCACTGATTGCCACCAGGAAGACGGGAAGGCTTGGCCGAAGGCGACGTTTTGGGTGAGTTTGTCGGCGAAGAGCGTGATGGAGGAGCCCGTCTGCTCGAAGATGGCCCAGAAGATTTCGGCGGCGAAGAAGAAGACCAAAATGGCGGCCATGCGTTTGCTGTCTTCGTCGGGGCGAAAGGCGAAGAAGAGGATGGCGGCGACCTGGAGGGCGAAGAGGACGTAAACGATAACGGGGTAGGTGTCGGAGGCTTTCATCGCGACGATGAGAGCGAGGGAGCCGAGGGCGACGAGACCGAGTTTGCCCCAAGGGCGGCTGCCGTCGGCTTCGGGAGCGGGGGCGGAGCCGACGTGGGCGAGGCGTTCGCGTTGGAGAATGTAAACGATGAGGCCGAGGGTCATGCCGACGCCGGCGGCGCCGAAGCCCCAGTGCCAGCTGGTGGCGGGGTTAAGGCCCCAAGCGGTGAGTTGGGCGCGCCAGCCCTCGCTTTGCGCGAGGTAGCCGGTGACGAGCGGGGCGAGGAAGGCGCCGATGTTAATGCCCATGTAAAAAATCGAGAAGCCGGCGTCGCGGCGTTCGTCGGTGGGGCGGTAGAGGCTGCCGACCATCGTGGAGATGTTGGGCTTGAGGAGACCGGTGCCGACGGCGATGAGGACGAGGCCGGCGTAGAAAGTCGTGATGTTGCCGAAGGCCATCGTGAAGTGGCCGGTGGCGATGATAATGCCGCCGACGAAAACGGCGCGGCGGGCGCCGATGAAATTATCGGCGAGGAAGCCGCCGAGGATCGTGAGCAGATACACGCTCATCGTGTAGGTGCCGTAAATGGCGGCGGCTTTTTTGGTATCGAAGGCGAGGCCACCTTCGGCGGCGGTCTTCACCATGAAGAGCATGAGCAGGGCGCGCATGCCGTAGTAGGAAAAGCGCTCCCACATTTCGGTGAAGAAGAGGGTGGTGAGGCCGCGGGGGTGGCCGCCGAGTCCGCCGGTTTCGTGGGCGGCGAGCGGGGAATGGTCAGGCGTGAACGAGGAGGACGAGACGGGGTGGGAACTCATGTTGGCGCGGGATCGTGGGGAGGGCGTGCAGGAGGGCAAAGGGAATCATGACGCGGTACGCGCGACGGGATGGGGTTTGGGGTCTCGGGCTTTGGGGTCTCGGGGTTTGGGATCTGGGGTTTTGGGTGATTGGGTGGGCGAGCGCGGTGGGTCGGGGAAGCAAGGGCAGGAATGGCAGGCGTAAAGCGAGCCCACACGCTGAGGAGTCCACTCGCTCACGCTCGCGGCTACGGGGCCGGGTGGGCTTTGGCCCAAGTGGTATAGTGGTCGAGGGTGCGCTTTGGGCCGGTGCTAAACCAACCGTAGCCGTTGCGGCGCTCGGCGGAGATTTCGTTGACGTCGTCGTGGATCGTGAGGTCGCGGTCGCCGAAGAGCGGTCGGTCGGTGCCGATCTCGGCGTAGCGGGGCCACAGCGGCCCGGCGCCGGGGGACGAGAGGAGTTTTCGGCCCGTGCCGTCGGGGGCGGGTTTGAACACGACGTCGCGGAGAAGCGTTTTTTGGAACCACGCGGCGGCGGCGTGGACGGCGGTGACGACGGCGGGGCTGGGGTCGGGGAGCGCCATTAAAAACAGGACGATACCGGCGCTTTCGCCGGTGGATTGGGAGGCCATTTCGTAGTTGCGGCCGCCGACCGGTGCGAGCGTGAGGATGTCGACCTGTTGGCACCAAGCGGTGCGGCGGCCCTTGACCGTGATCTGGCTCGCGAGGATGCAGCCGAGGGCGCGGGTGGCGCTGGCGGCGGCGCGGGTGCGAAGTTCAGCGGGGACGAAGGAGAATTCGTGGAGGCCAGCGGCGACGGCGCGCAGGAGGGTGAGGACGTTGATGAGGGCGCCGTCGTTGAACGTGATCGCGTCGTGGTAGCCACCTTCGAGGGGGAAGACCTGGGGCCAGCCGCCGTTGGGGTATTGGGCTGTCAGGAGATAGTCGATACCGCGGGTGAACGCCGTGCGCCAGCTGTCGGCGCGGCCGTGGGTGGGGGCGGCGGTGAGGGCTTTGGCGAGAAAGCGGAGCTGGGTGATGGTGGCGTCGTTGTCGATGGTGCCGACGTAGCCGGCCTCGTA
>CAMATV010000386.1 GCA_945861235.1 Opitutus sp. GAS368 | reverse complement strand
TTGCTGCTGTTGCTCAACAAACCACTCGGGCTCGTCTGTTCACACGAGGCCCGCGAAGGTCCGAATGTTTACTCGCTGCTGCCGGAGCGTTGGCGCCGACGAAATCCGCAGGTCACGAGTGTCGGCCGACTCGACAAGGATACGAGCGGGTTGTTGCTGCTGACGGATCTCGCACCGCTGGTGCACCGCCTCACGTCGCCGAAGCACAAAGTGCCGAAGGTCTATCGCGCGACCGTGGACAGCGACCTGAAGACGGAGCTCGTGGCGCGCTTTGCGAGTGGGACGTTTCTCTTGGAAGGAGAAAAAGAGCCCTGTGCGCCGGCCGAGTTGACCCTCCTTTCGCCGCGTGAAGCCGAGCTCACGCTGACCGAGGGGCGCTTCCACCAAGTCCGGCGGATGTTTGCCGAAAGCGGGGCGACGGTGCTCACGCTGCACCGCGTGCGTTTTGGCGAACTGGCGGTTGACGAGGTGGCACCGGGCACGTGGCGCGAGCTGCCCCTGGACTTCTTCGGAAGCGTGGGGCGCTGACCCGCGGCCGGCAACGCACGCCCGCGCGTTCGCGGCCGCAGGGCCCGCCAACGCGCTAGCCCGGATAGTTCCCACCCCACTTCACCCCCTGCATTTCACAGAGGGCACGGAGCCCAGCCCACAGAGGTCACAGAGCGGACAGGGTGTTGGGCTCCGTGAGCTCGGTTCGAACCTCGGTGCGCTCTGTGAAAAAAGATTTTCTTCAGAAAAGTGTGATTGCTGCTGGCTAAACGGAGAGGGCACCGCAGAGACGGGAGAATCCGCCGCAGAGGAAGCGAGGAAGCCGAAGCGCCGCCAACGGGTTCAGGAGTTGAACCGCTGATTTTTGCTTATTTTTCGGTCTCGGAAGATTCACCTGCTCGGTGAATCAAGAGAGCGACGACACAGGGTTTTCGCTGCGTTCCGGTGTCGTCTCTGCGGTGCCAACGGATGGGCGTGGAGCGGCTAAACGGAGAGCAGTCCACGTGATACTCCGCACGAGAGTGCCATCGGGCGGCGCGGCGGCGCAGCCCGTCCGCTCAATCGGACTCGACGACGGCGAACCGGCGGAGCGCCCCACTGAATCTGCTCGCATCTTCCGCTTGATTGCGCACGGACTGAGCCTACGAATTTACCTACGTCGATTTCTTTGGTTTTTGTCTGCGTATCCGTCCAATGAACACATCCCCATCCGTCCTGCGCACCACTCTTGTCCTCGCTGCATGTCTCGCCCTTGCGGCCGTCGCCCGCGCGCAAACCGCACCGTCGCCTCGACCCGCTTCATCACCGGCGCCCACCCCTCCCTCGGACGAAGCCGTCAAACTCTCCGTCTTCGAAGTCAGCGCTGGCAACGACCGCGGCTACGCCGCCTCCACCGCCATGTCCGGCACCCGCACCAACGAAAAACTCGAAAACCTCCCCAACGCCATTTCGGTCATGACCGCCGACCTCCTCGCGGACCTCGGCGTCCTCAACTTTCTCGATGCCGCCGATTTCGCGGTCGGCGCCGAAAACGTCTTCAACGACGGCGCCACCCGCGGCGCCGCCGTCGGCGCGCGCTCCGGCAACACGATCACGTTTCGTGGCCTGGCGTCGGTGCGCCAGCTCCGCGACGGCTTCCCGTGGTACATGCCGCAGGACGTGTTCAACACCGACCGCATCGAATTCTCGCGCGGCCCTGGCGGCCTCTCGTACGGCGATGTCGACGCCGGCGGCACAGTCAACGTCGGCACCAAACGCCCCACCGTGGGCCGCAACGCGACCACTCTCGCCACGCGTTGGGATTCGTGGGGCGGCCGCCGCGCCTCGGTCGACGAGATACGCACCCTCGTGCCGAAGAAGGCCGCCTACCGCCTCAATCTCCTTTACAACGACGGCGAGGGCGCCCGCGAGCGCAGCGGCTCACGCCTCAACGGCATCGCCGCCGCCCTCCGCTGGCAGCTCACGCCGCGCACCACCCTCGACGTCAGCTGGGAGCGCGTGAACGACAAGGAAGGTGCCACCCACTCCGTGCTCACCGACGACTCCACCGCCTACGTCCGCGGCACGGGAAGCAACGCCCTCGACGCCAACCCGAATCTCCCCGGCGTGCAGGCCAACGGCGTCGGCACCGCTCTCTACATCGCCTCCACCGGCCTCACCCCGATCTGGACCCTCATCGGCGGCAAGGTCTACAGTATGCGCTCCACCGCCACCCAGGCTTTCCGCTACTCGTCGATCAACAACGGCGCCGCCCTCTCCGTGCTCGACGTCAACCCGCTGCGCATCCCGCGCCTCAGCGCCCCCGAGAGCGTCGTTTCTCGATACCAAGACTGGGGCGGCCCCATGAACTACGCCGATCTCCGCTGGCACACGATCACCGCCGAGGTGCGCCACGAGTTTTCGCGCAGCCTCCGGGGCCTCGTCGCGGTCAACCAGCAGGTCGACCAGAACGTCCGCCCGAAAACTCTGAACGACAATCTGCAGGGCAGCTACGGCGGCCGCGGCATCTTCCTCGACGTCAACCCCTCGATCATGGACGTCTCCACTCCCGGCGTCGCCACGCTCGTCCCGAATCCGTACTACGAAAAATATTACATCCAGCACCAGTTGCTCACCACGAACGATGGCCACGACATCCGCAACGTCCGCGCCGTCCTCGTCTACGATCCGCAGCTGCCGTGGGGCCTCACGCAGCGCGCCGTCCTCAGCACCGGTTTCCGCGCGGAAAAATATTACAAGGACATCTTCAACCAATCGCTCTCCCTCGCCGAAATCGCGCGCCGCGGCATCACCGGCACCGCTGCCGCCTTCACCAGCCACCTGATCCACCGCAACCACTACCTCGTGGACGGCAACAGCAACGCAGCCCTGAGCAACCCCGCCATCCCCGGCCTCGAGACCGCGTTTTATCGCCGCGACCTCCTCGGGACCAACGCCCGCTACGACCAGAATCTCGCCAACACCGCGCTCAACCTCCTCGGCGGCTATTTCAAGGACCGCCTCCGCACCAGCATCGGCATCAGCCGCGACCGCTGGCATCAAAAGATCGCGCGGCTCGGCACCAACACCGCCACCGGCATCCGCCACTTCGTCGACGCGAGCGGAGCGCTCCTCCCCGAGGGCGCGCCCATCCCCGTCTTCGACGTCAACGAACAATGGTCCACCAACCAGACCTACGGCGCCGTGCTCCGCGTGCTCCCGTGGCTCTCGCTCACCGGCACGTGGCTCGAGTCCCGCCAGTTCTCCGACAACCTCGGCACCGATCTCAACGGCCGCGCCTATCCCGGCCTCGGCGGCAAGGGCTTCGACGGCGGCGTACGCCTGAACGTCCTCGACGGCCGCATCACCGTCTCCTACGTGCGCTTCGAAACCATCGGCACCAACGTCGCCGCCGGCATCTCCACCGCCGCGCGCGACGAGCTGATGCCGTTCAACGCCCGGCCCTTCGTCGGCACCACGGACTTCGCCGACCGCAAATCGCTCGGCCACGAGCTCGAGGCGTTCTTCTCACCCACGCCGAACATCACCGCACGCGTCACCTACGCCTCCTCCGCCACCACGCTGACGAATTTTTATCCGCTGCTCACCGCTCGCTTCGCGGAGGCGATTGCCACTGCGAAAGCGCGCGGGCTCAACCCCGACACCACTTTTCCGTTCACCGAGCAATACTTGGAAGATGCCGCCGACAACGCGCCGGGCACGCGCCACTCGATGAGCTTCACGGGCCGCTACAGCTTTACCGAAGGCGTCGTGAAGGGCCTCGCGCTCGGCTGCAACGCCCGGTTTCAGCAGGGCAAACCGATCGGCGGCATCTCCGTCGCCGGCGTGAATGTGATCCCCGCGAAGCAGACCGACGACACCTACGTCTTCAGCCCCTTCGCGACCTATCGGAAAAAATTCCGCCACACGACGTGGACCGCACAGGTGAACGTGCAGAACGTCTTCAACCGCGTGAGTTATCAGGGCAACAACTACCGCAACAACCGCCTCACCGACCCGCGGCAATACGTGTTC
>CAMATV010000385.1 GCA_945861235.1 Opitutus sp. GAS368 | reverse complement strand
CCGATGCGCCAGCGGAGGTAAACGAGCCAGGCGGCGAGCGGAAGAGTCACGAGGAAGGCACGCACGACATTGCGAAGGGAAAAGAACGGGTGTTGGGCGAGGCCGGCGAAGGCGAGGAGTGCGGTCTCGCGGGCGAGGGCGGCAGCGGCGAGGAGGGCGGTGGCGGGGTGTTGACGCGACCGTTCGGCGGCGAGGAGGGCGGCCGCGAGAATCGTGAGGGCGATGAGGTCGGTGAGGGCGAGGCGCACGCTGGCGAGGGCCCCGGCGGAAAAGAGTACCCCGGCCCACGCGAGCAGGCCGCGGGGGTCGGAGACGGCGAGGAGTTTCCAGAGGAGGACGGCGAGGGTGAACCACGCGATGAGGTTGAGGAGTGGATACGTGTGGATGATCCAGGCGGGCTGGCCGGCACCGAGGAGCCACGCGAAGGCGGGCGGGAGGATGCGGCGGGCGCGGTAGCCGAGGTTGTCCATCGCACGCGGGAGTTCGGGGTCGCGCAGCGTGGGGTCGTGGGCGATTTGCGCGTAGTAGAGTCCGTCGTAGCCGCCGTTGTCGCGGTGCACGAAAACGGGCAGTTCGCGGAAGGCGGTGATCTTCAGTTCGTCGTTGGGCGCGTCGAGTTGGATGAGCGACGTGAAGCCGTAGACGGGGTGCCAGAAGCGGGCGATGAGTGCGACGAAGAGGGCGACGGCGGCGAGGGCAGCCACGCGCACGAGCCTATGGTTACGCGGGACCGGGGGCGACGCAGTCATCTTGCGGGGGCCGGGGTGGGTGGGAGCGCGAGGGTGGCCGCGGACAGACGCCAGAGGCCGAGATTTTTCACGGTGCCGATGCGTTGCCATGCGCCGGGGCAGCGCTCGTGAAGGGCTTCTTTTTCCTCGGAGTCGAAGAGGAGGGCGCAAACGGGGCGGCCCGCGGCGTGGGCGAGGGCTGCGAACCGAGCGAAACGGGCGGGGTCGATATGGTCTGCGCGCAAAATCGGAAAATCAGTGTAGGTATAGAGGGCTCCGCACGTGGCACCACTCACGACGAGACTGTCCTTGGGAAAGGTGGCGCGGGCAGCGCGGGCAGAATCGGTATAGGCGTCTTCGTAGCCCTTGGTGTAAAAGACTCCGAGTTTTTTGGTCCAGTGGATGGACCCCGTGATGGCCCAGAGGATGACGATCGCCGCGGCGGCCGCGCGCACGGTGGGGCGTCGCGACGTAGGGAAGCGACGGGCGATGGCCTCTAGGCCGAGCAGGGCAATGAGAATGAGTGCAGCGGTCGCCGGCAGAATATAACGGAGGCTCGACCACGTTTCATGCGAGAAAATGAAACACGCGAAGAGCACGATCATGGCGGCAAACCAGAGCACGAGCGCGACGAGGGTGCGGTTGAGAAACTCGCGAGCGAGTGGCACTGCAAGCGGAAGAACGAGGAGGCCGGCGGGCAACAACAGGGCGAGCCAGAGAGCGAAATCCACGAGTGCGGCGGGCAGGTAGGCGACGGCGAAGGCTTCATGGATGGAGACGTAACCGGAGCGCAGGGCGCCGCCGTAGAGTCGATGGTTGTAGAAGGCGAGCCACGCGGCACCGGGGATGCCGCCGGCGACGAAGAGTGCGAGACGGCGCCAGTCGCAACCTAGGAAGACGACGAGGGCTGGAAGGAGCACGGCGTTGGTGGAGCGCACGAGCACGGCGACGGCGAAGGCGGCACCGCAGACGGCGGCCCAACCGGGGTGGCGGCGCGCGCGGAGTGCGGGAAGCACGGCGGCGAGCGTCCACGTGGTCGCGAGCGTGTCGCTGAGCGGCTGGATCGACGTGAAGAGGAAAATCGGGCAGGCCGCGAGGGCGGTAGCGCCGGCAGCGGCGAGGGCGGGACTGAGGCGGAGTTCGCGGGCCGTGAGGTAGAGGAGACAGAGGGCGCCGAGGGCACCGGCGAGTTGGACGACGATGGGTCCGACGTGCCAGCCGAAGAGTTTGCCGGCGGCGGCGAGGTGCAAGGGCAGGCCGACGGGATAAGTGGGCGGGAGCGGGGCGTGGTTGAGAAAGGGATAAAACCCGAAGGGAGTGAACAGGATGCGCTCGTATCCGGACTGCGGACCGAATTCGGCGGGCACGCGCAAGTCGGTTTGGAGCCGACCGGAGGCGATGAGGTGGGCGCTGTTGAGATAGCCGGAGGAATCGGAGCCCCCGGAGGCCGAGGTGGCGTTGACGGCGAGGAGGACGGCGTAGGCGGCGAGTGCGAGGAAGAAAAAGGCGCGGAGCAGACGCGGGGCGGGCAGGGGGGCGGCGAGGGACTCGACGGCGGCAGGGGAAATGAAGGCGGGGGGATTCGGATTTGACATGGCGCGCTCGCGTTCTGTGATGCGGCAAACTGCACGTGATAAATTTGGATGACAAGCGCCCGTATCGGTCTCGTCCGCACCCCCGGCCACGAGGAGGGCGGAGCGAGGAATGAACACACGGCGAGCACCCCAAGATCTTGGTTGGTTGCGGACGATGCTGGCGTCGCCCTGGCGGGTGATGTGCGTGGTGAGCGCAGTATTTTTTCTGTCGGAAGTGGAGAAATTCTACGATCCGAACACGGGGTTTTCGAGTTTGATCTCGATCGGTGACCGGGTGGGGGAGAACAAGGTGACGCAGCTGAAAGAGGTGCGGCACTATGTTTATGAGGATTCTTCGGGTTACGACGGGGCGTATTATGTCCAGTTGGCGCTGAACCCGACGCTCGATAATCCGGAGCTGAAAACGTCGATCGACAATCTGCCGTATCGGGCGAAGCGTATTTTATTTTGCTGGACGGCGTGGGTGCTCGGGCTCGGACAACCGGCGTGGATCGTGCAGGCGCATGCGTTGCTCAATGTGCTGTGTTGGCTGGCGCTCGGCTGGGTGTTGCTGCGGTGGTTTCCGCCGACGAATGGGGAGAATTTTCTGCGGTGGGCGGCGGTGATGTTTTCGCACGGGGTGTGTATGAGCGTGCGACATTCGTTGGTGGATGGGCCGAGCCTGCTGCTCGTGGCGCTGGCGATGCGCTGGGTGGAAGACGGCCAGCGGACCCGGGGAGGGGCGGTGTTGGCTTTGGCGGGATTGGGCAAGGAAACGAGTTTGCTCGCGGTGGCGGGGGTGGCGGATTTCGACTGGCGCGTGCCGCGGACGTGGTGGCGGCCGGCGCTGACGGCGGTCGCGGTGGCGCTGCCGCTGTTCGCGTGGATGGGCTATGTGCGGTGGAAATTTGGTCCGGCGGACGATCCGGGGCTGGGCAACTTTACGCTCCCGCTCGCCGGTCTCGCCGAAAAATGGGGCGACGCCTTGGGCCAACTCGCGTCGCGGGGCGACTCGCCGCTGAAGTGGGCGACGGTCGCGGTGACGGCGGCCTTGACGATACAGTGGCTGTTTTTCGCGCTACGCTGGCGGCCGGCGGACGCGTGGTGGCGGATCGGCGCGGCGTTTGCGGGAATGATGGTGTTCCTCTCGACGCCCGTGTGGGAGGGGTTTCCCGGCGCGTCGACCCGCGTGCTGCTGCCGATGACGCTGGCGTTTAACATCCTCGTGCCGCGCGGGAGAAAATGGCTCGCGGTGTTGATCGTGGGTAATCTGACCGTGGTCGCCTCCTACAAGGAATTCGCGCCGCCAGCGCGGGAGTTTTATCAGGTGGCCGGGGAGACTGTGGTCGTTGGGGCGGTGCGGGTGGAGTTGCAAGGCGGGTGGTCCGGGCCCGAGAATTTCCACGGTGACCGTTGGCGCTGGAGTGAGGGCGACTCGCGATTGCGGCTGCGCAACGAGGCGGGCGGGCCGTTGACGCTGGTGGTGCGCGGAAATGTCGCGGCACTCGATGCGCGCACGCTGCGGATTTTCGCGGGTGAGGCATTGGTGTGGTCGGGGGAAGTGGGCGAAAAGAAGGCGTCGTTTAAGTTTGGCTGCGTGCTGCCGGAGAGCGGCGTGGGGCTGCGGTTTGTGAGCGACAAGCCGGGGCGCAAGGTCGGCAGCGATCCGCGCCAGCTGTCGTTCAGTATTTTCAATTTGGAGTTCGTCGT
>CAMATV010000384.1 GCA_945861235.1 Opitutus sp. GAS368 | reverse complement strand
ACGGGCTGAGCAAATTTTGGTTGGAAAACTGCGATGTGCCGGTGCGCATCCCGATGGCCGGGCAGGCGGATTCGCTGAATGTCGCGATGGCGACGATCATCACGCTGTTCGAGGCAGTGCGGCAGCGGGGGTTTTAGGCCACGCGTGTTGGGAAGGAGCGGACCGCACTTTCTGTCTGTGCAGTTCAGCGAAAAATTCTTCCCGCTCGGCTTTATTTTTTACTCACCAACTAAATTATATCTAGCGTTCTTCTTGCCGCGAACGACTCCGTAATTACTTTGTAGCTATTCTGACCAAGATCGTACCCATCGGAAACTCGCGCGGCATCCGGATTCCCAAAGCGATGCTGGAGCATTGTGGTTTTGGCGAGGAGGTCGATTTGCAAGCGAAGAATGGGGCGTTGATTCTGCGGCCGTTCAGCGCGCCGCGGGCGGGTTGGGCGGAGGCGTTCGGCGGAATGGCGGAGGCCAAGGATGACGGGTTGGTGCATGCAGACGCGCCGAGCGCGACGCGGTTTGATGCGGAGGAATGGACGTGGTAGTGCAGCGGTTTGACGTGTGGCTGGTGACGCTCGATCCGACGGTCGGCACCACGATCAGGAAGACGCGGCCGGCGTTGGTGGTGTCGCCAGATGAGATGAACGCGCACATCGCCACCGTGATCATCGCTCCGATGACAACGAAGGGGCGCAGCTATCCCACGCGGGTGCCGTGCACGTTTCAGGGAAAGTCGGGTAAAGTGGTGCTCGATGAGCTGCGCACGGTGGACAAGGCGCGACTCGTGAAACGGCTCGGGCGATTGGACGCGGCGACGAGTGATGCGGTGCTCGCTACGCTGGCGGAGCTGTTTGAGGAGTGAGGGCGGACGGCGGGCAAGGGACGCCCGCCGCTAAGCGCGGAGGGACGCGATGAGCTCGGCCGTGCCGGCGGCCATGGACACGCGCGGCTCGTAGCCGAGATCGCGGCGGGCGGCGGCGAGGTTGAACCAGTGATCCTTGGCGAGTTCGGCGGCGATGAAGCGCGTCATCGGTGGCTCGGTGGTGACCGGGAGCACCCGCCACAGGGTTTCGCAGACGGCGCCGAGGGCAGATGCGGTGGAGAGCGAAAGGCGACGCGTGACCGGTGGTTCGCCGACGGCGGTGAGGAGTTGGTTGATCCAGTCCCAGAGGACAACGGGTTCACCGTTGGTGATGAAGTAAGGCCGGCCGCAAGCGGGCGACGGTTGCGAGCTGAGCGTTGAGCGTTGAGCGTTGGCGAGGGCCTGTTCGGCGGCGAGGTGGGCGTCGACGGCGTTGGCAACGTGGACCATGTCGACGCGGTTGGTGCCGGCGCCGATGATGCGGAGACGGCCGGCGCGGGCGCGGGCGAGCACGCGCGGGACGAGATGCGGATCACCGACGCCCCAGATCAGGTGTGGACGGAGGGCGACGGTGCGGAGGCAGGAGGGAGCGGCGGAGTTGGCGGCGAGCACCTCGCGTTCGGCGATGGCCTTGGTTAACGGATACGGGCTCGGGCAGGACGTCGCGAGCGGGAGGGATTCGTCGGCGTTCGCGAGGGATTGGCCGTTGTAAACGACGCTGGGCGTCGAGGTGTAAACGAGGCGCGCGACACCGTGGGCGCGGCAGCCGGCGAGGATGGCGCGGGTGCCAAGGACGTTGGTGCGGAAAAAATCAGCGTAGCGACCCCAGACGCCGACCTTCGCGGCGGTGTGGAAAACGGTGGCGTGACCGGCGCAGGCGGCGGCGACGGCTGGGGCGTCGTCGAGGGACGCAGTGATGAACCGAACGCCGCGGGCGACGAGGGCTGGATCGGCGCGGCGGGCGAGCACGGTGACGGGGCGGCCCGCGGCGAGGAGGCGTGCGACGAGGTGGCGGCCGAGAAAACCGGTGCCACCGGTGACGAGAGTGGGAGAGGAGTTGCCCACGGAAGATACGGAATACACGGAACGGAGAAAAAATCAGTGGAGAGTGGCGCCGTTGGGGGCGAAATTCTTTTGGGGGAGGTGCGCGGCGCGGTGAGGGCTGGGCGGAGGCCCTGCCCTACTTTTTCGGATCGGACTCGTAGCCCTTGGCGGTGGCGGCCCACTGCGCGAGTGTGAGGCGATGAATCTTGGCATTGTGGCGGACGTCGACGGGAAACTTCGGGTGGAAGTAGAAAAGTTTAACAGGCGTCGTGTGCGCATGCGCAAGCGCGAGAACCCGCAGTTCACGAGCGAAGACGCGGGCGGCCGCCGAATCTTTGACCACGGCTTCGACGATCAGCGCGGGACGCTGGCGGCCGCGTTCGCCGAGACCGACGAGGGCGCAGCGGGTGACCCGGGGGTGGCATCTAAACACCTGTTCGCAAGGCTCGGTATGGAGTGTGCTCTGCTGCGTTTCGACTCGCTCAACTTTGCGTCCAACGAACCACAGACGACCGTCGGCATCGAGGTAGCCGCAGTCGCCCATGCGATGCCAGACGGCGCCGGTGCGGCCGAGCGGAGCGTCGAGAGCAGAGGGCTGGGCGGCTGAACGTGGAGCGACGGAAGCGTCGGAGATTTTGGCGGCGGCGGTGGCGGCGGGCAGGGCATCGTAGGATTGGGTGACGACAGGGCCACGCACAATCATTTCGCCGATTTCGCCGCGGGGGAGCTCGCGGGTGTCCGCGAGGGCGGCGACGGGGCCGTCGATGACGGCGATAATGCGGACGTCGATACCAGCGATGGGACGGCCGACGCAGGCGCCGCGGGTTGTGGTGGGATCGATTTCGCGGGAGGAAACGGAGGCGACCGGCAAGGCTTCGGTGGCACCGTAGGGGCTGTGGAGTTGGCCGTGCGTGAGAAAGGCGGAGGACGATTTCCAGAGGGCGGCGGGCACGGGGGCACCGGCGCAGAGCACGCGGCGGAGAGACGGCAGCGTAATTTTTTCGGCAACGCAGTGGTCGCCAATTTTTCGCCAGAGCGTGGGGGAGCCGAAAGAATTGGTGACGTTTTCTTGGCGGATGGCTTGGACGATTTTCACGGGGTCGACCTCGGCGGGGCGGCGAGGGTCGATCTCGGGGACGATGGTCGTCATGCCCAGCGCGGGGTTGAAGAGAGCAAAGATGGGAAGGAGCGGAAGGTCGATTTCGCCGGGCTCGATCGCGTAGGTCTCGCGGATGAGGCGGACTTGAGCGTCGAACATACCGTGTTCGTAGCAAACGCCCTTGGGTGCGCCAGTGGAGCCCGAGGTGAACAAGACGGCGGCGAGTTCGGCGGGGGATGAATTTACGATTTCAGATTTAAGATTTACGATTTCAGACTCGGACGAACGGCGAGCGGTGAGGGAGCCACTCGCGGTGACGCGGGTGCGCACCGTGCGGAAAGAGGGGCGGAAGAGGCGACTGAGGATCTGCGCGAAAGGGATGCCGACGAGCGCGGTGGGCCGGGAGCGGGCGACGCAGGCGAGAAAATTTTTCAGGCCCATGCCGGGATCGATCACCACGGGCACGGCGCCGAGGCGGAAGAGGGCAAACGCTGAGGCGATGAGCGGGAGGCCTTGGCGTACCAGCAGGAGAGTCCGGTCCCCACGAGCGATGCCGGCGGCAGCGAGGCGAGCCTTCCACGCGGAGACTTCGGCGTCGAGTTCGGCAAACGAAAGGGACAGGTAGTCGATGTCACCGGCACGCGTACGACCGCGGGGAATCTTCAGCGCGGCGCGGGTCGGGTGCGCGGCGGCCATGAGGGCGAGGTGGCGCGCAATGTTGGCATTTTCGGCCCGTTCGACGGGCTCAGGGCGGACGGGCTTGGACACGAGTGGGTGCGAAGCTTAGACCAAGGGGCGAACGGGGCAAAGAAAAACCCCGAAAGCCCGAGGGCCCGCGGGGTGGAAAAAATCGGCGGCTGGGAAACCGCCGCTCCGACGATCAATAATCGTGCAGCGTGATCAGACCCCAGAAAAGGGTGGTTTTCTTACCGGAGGGGTCGCCCTTGCTCACGAGTTTCGAGGTATCGACGTCGAGCGTCGCGGAATTGGTGGGCTCAAACGAGTTGGTCGAGACAG
>CAMATV010000383.1 GCA_945861235.1 Opitutus sp. GAS368 | reverse complement strand
TCGGGCGATTCCCAGGCGGCGCCGCGCGGGAGCGGGCCGGAGCCGGGCGGGCGGCGGAGGTTGGTGAAGAGGGCCTGCTCGTTGGTGGGCGAGCCCTCGCGCGTGCTGGCGGGATCGACATACTCGATGACGAGATCTGTGTAGACGGGGAGGCTCCAGGAGGCGGGATCGTCGTGGGTGCCGTGGCCGACGTGAAAGACTTTGCCCATCGATTCGGTGCGGTAGCCGTGGCGCATGAAGAATTGCGGGAGCGTGACGGCGTCGGTGTAAGTGTCGCGGAAGTTGCGGCCGAATTGGTAGAGGCCGGTGGTGGTGGAGCGTGCGCCGAGGAGCAGCGAGAAACGTGAGGAGGCGCAGACGGCTTGGTTGCAATATGCGGCGTCGAAGCGCAGGCCGCGTCCGACGAGGCGGTCGAGATGGGGCGTGATGGCGGTGCGATCGCCGTAGGCGCCGAGCGTGGGCTTCAGGTCATCGACGAGGAGGAGGATGTTGGGGCGGGAGGCGGCGGCCGCGGCGAGTGCGGGGGCAACGAGGAGCAGGACGAGGGCGAGGGGCTTCATGCCGGGGGTGGGGGGGCGAGGATCAGAAGGAGGAGCGGGCGCTGAACGTGAAGGCCGTGGGCGGGTTGAGGGCGGCGCGGAAGAGCTGGCCGTCGGGATCGCGGCGCACGAGGGTGAAGGGGCTCGCCTGGAGGAGGTTCTTCGCGTTGAGCTGCAGCTCGGCCGGGACCCCGCCGAGCCAGCGCGGGAGGCGGGTGCGGTAGCCGACGAGGGCATCGGCTTCGCGGCGGACCTGGGCGCGGAACAGTGCGCCCGCGGTGCTGCGGCCGATCACGGGGGCGGAGCCGTAGCTGAGGCCGCCGCCGAAAAAGAGGCCGCGGGCGGGGCCTTCGCGGATCTCGTACCGCGTGAAGGCGCGCAGCTCGAGCTCGCGGTGGCCGATGGTGCCCTGGTTCTCCACCGCGGTGGTGGAGGCGAGCCAGCTCTGGTAGTCGAGAATCTCCTGCGCAACACTCACGCCGGCGGCGGTGAGGAGGCCCTGGGCGGCCGGGGTGCGCCAGAGTGGCAGGACCTGCGCGGCGGCGGGGCGGCTGCGTTTGAGCATCTGGGTTTGCACCGAGGTTGAGCGCGAGCCGCTCAGCATGAGGCGCCACGAGGGGGTGAGGTTGGCCGTGACGTTGAGCTCGTCGCCCTGGGTGGAAAGGTCGGCCAGATCGAAGCCGTCGCCGGTGAAGCGGACGACATTGGCCGGTGCGATGAGGCCGGCGGCGAGCATGGCGTCCATGATGCGGTTGTGGCGCTCGGAGACGTTGTTCGCGCCGAAGGCGCTGGCCTGATCGACGGAGTCGGTGGTGAAGCGGCCGGCGCGCACGAAGACGCGGCCGCCCAACAGCGTGAGGATCACGCCATAGTCGCGGCCCTGGCCGGCGTTGAGCGGGAGGGGCGAGCTGTCGGGGATCAGCGTCACCGTGGTGCCGGGCGGCTGGGCGTTTTCGGAATAGTTGGCGTAGAGTGAGAATCCGGGCAGCGGCTTGCCGACGGCGCCCCACGAGAGGCGCGTGAAGTCGAACGGCACGGCGGGCGGTGCGTCGCCGAGGAAGCGCAGCGGGCCGAGCGAGTCGGGACGGGAGGCGACCTGGGTGTTGGGGTTGTTGGTGGGGCGTGCGTAGCTGGTGAGCGTCGTGGAGCGCCAGCCGAGGGTGGTGACGAGACGGTCCTGGAGGAAATAGCTTTGGAGGCTCGCGAGGCGGCCGTCGGTCCGGCCCCACTGGTCGTTCAGCTCGTTGTAGGCCCAGGTGGTGGCGAAGGTGCGCGGAGCGGCGCCGGGATCGAGCGTCACGCTGAGCGTGCGCGGGAGGGTGCGGAAGTCGGGGGCGGCGAACTGGGCAAGGTCGGAGGGCTGGGTGATGTAGCGGCGTGTCCAGATCTGGTTGACGGTGTTTTGCGGCTGGGGGTTGAAGGGCGAGCCGTCGAGGACGAGGAAGGCGACGTGGCGGGGGTTGCCGGTGTTGTCGCGGCTGGCGAGGCCGGCGAGGGAGTGGCGGCCCCAAGGGCCGAGGTCGAGGGTGTAGGAGGCGGTGAGGCGGAAGCGCTCGGCGCTGTCGCGGGCGCGCCGGAGCACCCAGCGCGACTCGGCGTAGTAGAGGCCGGCGTAGGGGTTGGTGGCGCCGTCGCGGAAGGTGGGCCCGGGCTCGCCGAGGACGCGGAAGACATCGTGGGTGGTGTCGTAGACGTCGTGGTCGCGCAGCTCGTTGAGTGCGGCGAGCTCGAGGAAGAGGTTTTTGGCCGGCTCGACCTGGAGGAAAGCGCCGAGGTGCTTCTGCTTGAATTCGCTCGTGCCGCCGGGGCCGGCGAAGCTGGCGGACTCGGGATAGGGATTGACGCGATCGAACGCCGCCCAGTCGCCGGGGAGGAGCACGGAGTTGTTGCGGGTGGGGAGGGGCTGGCTGAAGACGGTCTGGGAGAAGTTGCGCCAGGAGCCGTCGTTGCCGACGAAGGTGATGCGGGTGAGCGCGCCGCGCCGGCCGATGCCGCGGGTGGGGTCGGCGGCGGCGGTGCCGGCGGCGGCGAGCGGGGCGCCGCTGAGCTTCCAGAGCGAGACGTTGTCGAAGGGAGCGTAGAAACGGGAGAGGGTGTTGCGCCCGTGGCCCCACTCGGTGTCGACGCGGACGGTGAGTTTGTCGAACGGGCGCCAGGTAGCGGCGAAGGCGAGGCGGTCGTTGCGGGAGGCCATGTGCTCCTGCCAGCCGCCGGCGCGGCTGGTGAGGCCGTTGAAGCGGAAGGCGAGGCGTGGGGTGAGGCGGTGGTTGTGGTCGAGGTGGAAACGGAGGAGGTCTTGGTTGTCGGTGGTGAGCGCGAGGGTGGTGGAGGTGCGGTCGGGCCGGGCGGTCTTCGTCGCGGTGTTGAGAATGCCGCCGGCGCCGCCGAGGCCGAAGAGGATGGCGTTGGGGCCGCGGGCCTCCTCGAAGCGCTCGGCGTTGAAGGTGTCGGGGATGAGGGTGGTGCCGAAATAATTGCGCGCGCGCGAAGCCTGCTGGCCGCGCACGCGGAACTGGAAGCCGCCGGTGTCGATCGCGATGCCCTGGGCGCCGGAGGTCTGATCGGTGCGTTCGGGCACGGCCGACGCGGAGTAGCGCATGAGGTCGGCCTCGCCGAAGGCGTTGAGGTCGGCGATGAACTCGGGGGTGAAGACCGCGATGGCGTTGGGGACGTCGGCGAGATTCGTGCGGAGGCGCGAGCCGGCGAGGGTGTCGTTGGCGAGGTAGCCGACGTCCTTGTTCGTCGAGACGGAGAAAGGGGTGAGGACGATGGGGTCGTCGGGCCGGGGGGCGGGAGCAGAGGCGGTCGCGGCGTGGGTCGGGAGGGTGGGGAGGGCGAGCGAGAGGAGGGCGAGGAGGCGCATGGGGCGAAGCGTCAAGGAGGGTGGGGGCGGAGAGCGGGGCAGTGAGGGGGGGAAGATCAGGGGGCGGCGGTCTTGGGGAGGACGCGGTGGGTGGTGGCCCAAGTATCCCAGGCGGTGGTGAGTTCGCGGAGACGGGCGGGTTGGGCGGCGGCCTGGTCGCGGAGTTCGGTGGGGTCGGTGGCGAGATCGTAGAGTTCCCACGGGGAATTTTTCTCGGCGGGTTGCACGGCTTTCCAGGCGCCGTGGCGGACGGCCTTGTTGTCGTACTGTTCCCAGTAGAGCCAGCGGTCGGCGGGCAGGTCGGAGCCGCGGAAGATCGGCGCGAGGCTGCGGCCGACGAAAGGCTGGATGGGCTGGCCGGCGACGGTGCGCGGATAGGTGGCGCCCGAGACATCGAGTAACGTGGGCATGAAATCGACTAGGTAGCCGACCGAGGCAGTGAGCGCGCCGGGTTTGGTTTTCAGGCCAGCAGGCCAGTGGGCGATGAGGGGAGTCGCAATGCCGCCTTCGTGCAGGCGGGACTTGTAGCGGCGAAAGGGTGTGTTGGAGGCATTGGCCCAGCCGGTGCCGTAGGAGGAGCCGCCGGTGCCCGCGGCGCGCCCGCCCGCGCCCGCTGCGGT
>CAMATV010000382.1 GCA_945861235.1 Opitutus sp. GAS368 | reverse complement strand
GGGTGGCGCGAAGCGGTCACGCGCGGATTGAAGGAGCGCGCGGGGATCGCCATGGCCGGCGCGGTGCAGGGCATCGTTCGCTGACGTTCGCTGCGTCGCGGCTGCCACTCGCGGCTACGGGCGGAGTTTAGCGGACGGTGCGGAGCTGCACGCTGTCCACGAGGCGGTCTTGGGAGACGATGTCGGTGGCGACGATGAGTTTGTCGCCGGGGACGATGCGGCCCTCGCGGCGGAGGAGGGCGATGGCGTTTTCGATCGTGACGTCGGGCTCGGAGGCGAGCGGCATCAGGACGGGGGCCACGCCGCGGAGGAGGCGGAGCTGGCGGAACACCTCGGGCGACGGAGTGAAGGCAATGATGGGGGAGTGGACTGGGCGCAGCATCGCGAGGCCCTGCGCCATGAAGCCGTGGCGCGTGAACGTGAGGAGCTTTGAGCGCGGGAGCTCGTTGGCGAGGACGACGGCGGAGTGGAGCACTTTCATCCGCTCGCCGGTGAAGACGGCAGGTGGGCGGGATTCGCCGGACTCTTCCTTTTCAATGCGACGGGCAATTTTATCGAGCATCTGCACGCACTCGAGCGGGTATTTGCCGATGGTGGTCTCACCGGAGAGCATGACGCAGTCGGCGAGTTCAAAGACGGCGTTGGCGACGTCGGTGATCTCCGCGCGGGTCGGGACCGGTTGCGAAATCATGCTCTCCAACATGTGGGTGGCGACGATGACCGGGCGGCCTTGGGCGAGGCAGGCGCGGACGGCGCGGCGCTGGATCACGGGGAGTTCCTCGAACGGGCACTCGATGCCGAGGTCGCCGCGGGCGACCATCAGGGCGTCGCAGGCGGTGACGATACTGTCGAGGTTATCGATGGCAGACTGGTCCTCGATCTTGGCGATGATGCGGCAGCGGGATTTTTTCTCGCTGAGAAACGCGCGGAGCACCGCGATATCTTTGGCTTCGCGGACGAAAGAGAGGGCGATGAAATCGATGCCCTCTTCGAGGCCGACGGTGGTGTCGGCGCGGTCTTTTTCGGTGAAGGAAGGGAGGTTTACCTTTACGCCGGGGAGGTTGATGTGGCGTTTGGATTTCAACTCGCCGGGGATCAGGACGCGGCAACGGATGCGGGCCGCGTCCTTGGTCAGGACTTCGAGGCGGAGGAGGCCATTGTCGACGAGGACGGTGTCGCCGATCTTGATGTCGTTGACGAGGTCCTTGTAGTTGACGTCGACGGAGCGGATTTCCTCGCCGCCCTCGATATCGGGGCTGCTGGCGCCGGGTTTAACGGTGAAGTCGAAGATCTCGCCGGCTTTAAGCTCGATGGGCACGGTGAGGTCGCCGGTACGGATTTCGGGGCCCTTAATGTCCATCATGATGGCGACGTCGCGGCCGATGCGGGCGCTGACGGCGCGGATGCGGCGGATGACCATGCGGGTCCAGCCGTGTTTGGCGTGCGCCATGTTGAGGCGGACGATACCGGCACCGGCGCGAAACAATTTCTCGAGCATCTCTTCGCTTTCGGTGGCGGGCCCGAGGGTGACGATAATTTTGGTGCGGCGGATGGAATCGGCGTTCATGCGAGTAAGGTGGTGCAGGAAACGGGCTGATCGCGCAAGGACGACGGGCGTCGAGGGGGGTGCGGGGGGGGCACGAGGGAGGTCGGGCGGGGTCACGGAAAGCATTTGGCGGTGGGCGATTTGCAGCCTCGGCGGGATTTTCCGTGCAGCGTATGCCATTTGAGTTACAACCCCCACTCCATGACTTCGTCGTCCGCGGCCGGTGGAAAAATTGAAACAGTGCGTTTGGTCCTGCCGCCCGGCTATGGCGCGAGGCGTGGGCTGAATTGGAGCGTCGTGGGGTTGCTCTACACGAGCTTCTACATGTGCCGCTACAACATCTCCATCGCGAACAAGGCGATGTCGGATGAGTTTCATTTCTCGAAGGAGAACATGGGCGATATTCTCGCGGCGTTTTTCTACGCGTATGCGATCGGACAAGTGGTGAACGGGCTGCTCACCGACCGGCTGGGTGGGAAGAAGGCGTTGCTGATCGGCGCGGCGGGCACGGTGATCTGCAATCTCGCGTTCGGCGCGGCGTCGTTCATGGGGATGCTCTGGCTGTTCATTGTGTTGCGCGGTATCGACGGTTACGCGCAATCGTTCGGGGCACCGGGATTCATTAAGATCAACGCATCGTGGTTTAGCGCGACGGAGCGCGGCACGTTTGCGGGAGTGTTCGGTTTCATGATCAACCTCGGGCGGGTGGCGATCAACCAGCTCGGGCCGGCGTTGCTCGCGGGCTTTGTGTTTCTTGGCATGTGGCAGGTGCCGGCGCAGCATTGGCGGATGCTCTTTTTCGTGCCGGCGGGGATCGCGGCGATCGTCGCCGTGGCGCTCGCGATCTGGGCCAAGGATACGCCGGAGGAGGCGGGGTTTCACGAAGTCTTTAAGGGCGAGGCCGACCACGACGACATCGTGAAGGCGGATCTCCGAGATGTGTTCGTCACGATCGTCTCGAATAAATTCGTCTGGATCATGGCGGGCGCCTACGCTTGCACGGGTGCGGTGCGGCAGACGGTGGACCAGTGGTTTCCGCGCTACATGCAGGAGGTGCACAAGATCAACCTCGATGAGCCGCTGTTTCTCGTCGTGGGTTTTTTGATACCGTTCGTGGCGTCGGCGGGGTCGTTTATTTCCGGCGTCGTGTCGGATCACCTGTTTGGCGGGCGGCGTGCGCCGGTGGCTGCGTGGATTTATTGTATCGAAATCGTCACGATTTTGATCGCGTCACGGGTGAGCGGAGCGACGGCCATCGCGGTGGCGTTTGTCATGGTGGCATTCACGGCGAACTCCACGCACTCACTGCTCGGGCCGGCGGCGGCGATGGACATCGGTGGGCGGAAGGCGGCGGCGTTCGCCTCGGGGTGTATCAATTCTTTTCAATACCTCGGCGCGGGCTTCGCGATGCAAATTCTGGGGCGGCTGCTGGATAAGACCGGCTACACTTACTTTTTTTATTTCATGGTGCCGTGGGCGGTGGTGGGGGCGGTGCTGATGTTTAGCATGGCTGGGCAGCGGAATTTGCGAAAGGGGTCGGGGCATTGACGCGCGAAAATTCCGCTGAGAGCTGCGGGTTGAGCGATGAGCACCTGAACGCGGCCCTCGGCATCGAGGCGTTTGCAAGTCCAAGGTCCTAGACGTCGTAGAAGGGCGTGCCTTCGCCGGGGGCGACGATGGAGAATTCGCAGCTGGGGAGGGTGGCGCGGACTCCGGCGAGGGCCTGTTCGACGGCGGCGGGAGAATTACATTCGCTTGAGAGGTGCGTGAGGTAGACACGGCGCCAGCGAGGGCAAGCGATGGCGGCGAGGAGTTCGCGCGTGGCCTCGTTGGAGAGGTGGCCATGGCGGCCGGAGATGCGCTGCTTGAGCGACCAAGGGCGCTTGGTGTCGGCGGCGAGGAGGTCGGAGCAGTGGTTGGACTCGACGACGACGACGTCGCACTCGCGGAGTTGTTCGCGGACGTTTTGCGGGGCGTGGCCGAGGTCGGTGACGTAGGCGAGAGAACGGCGCGGGGACAGCAAGTCGCCGGCGTGGCCGGTAGTGAAACGGAAGCCGACGGGTTCCTGGGCGTCGTGCGGGACGGCGAAGGTGGTGATCTCGAGATCGCGGTAGCGGAAGCGCGAGCCGGTTTCGAAGAGCTGCCAGGCGGGGCGGTGAGCGGCGTCGAGTTTTGATTGGACGGCGCGGCTGGTGGCGGGATTGGCGAAGATCTGGATGTGCGGGTGCTTTTTCAGGCCGTCGATACCGGCGGCGTGGTCGTTGTGTTCGTGCGTGAGAAAAATGGCATCGATGCGCGCGAGGGATTCGCCGGCGTCGAGGAGGAGGGCGGAGAGTTTTTTCGCGGAGAAGCCGGCGTCGACGAGGACGCGCGCGCCTTCGGTGATGAGCAACGCGGCGTTGCCCGAGCTACCAGAACCGAGGATGCGGAAACGCATGGGCATGAGTGCGAGTGAAAGTGAAAGTGAAAGTGCGAGTGAAAGTGAA
>CAMATV010000381.1 GCA_945861235.1 Opitutus sp. GAS368 | reverse complement strand
GATCCAGCTGGGACTTTTCCAAGCCCGAGCCATTGCGCCGGTAAAAACTGATTTGTTTACGGTGCTCTTCGGCGCGAACGACCTGATTCCGGTGCTCACGTCCCCGGCGACCGCGGCGAATCCGACTAACATTGACACGGCGGGGTTCAATGCCGCCGTCACCGTGGCGAACGGTGTGCAAACGCTGGTCGGCCTCGGGGCGAAGACTATCGTCATCGGCGGTCTGCCCAACCTCGGAGCGACCCCGCGCTCGGTGGGGGCAGGCAGTACGGGTATGGCCTTCGGTCTGCGGGCGACTACGGCCTTTAATAATGAGCTGACGTCACGGCTGCGAACCATGGCGAGCGGAGCGGCGGCAGCGGACGTGAACCTCGTCTACCTCGATTTACAGGGTGCGCTGGACCGAATCATTCTCGACTATAAGGCGCTTGGTTACACCAACGTCACGTCCTTTGTCATTGCCCCTGCGGCGGCCGGCGGTGGCGGCGATCCGAATAATTACGTTTTCTTTGACGACATCCATCCGACGGCGAAGACCCATGCGCTGCTGGCGACTGCGATCATTGAAACGCTCAATCCCGAGCCCGTGATCGGTTTTTCCGCGTCGCTGGGGAGTGCCGCGCTAGCGCTCAAGGCTCTGGAGTCGAGCGCGGTGGATACGCGTGTCGGGCAGCTCGCGTCGTCGATGCGCGCGACCGGGCGCGCTGATGCCTATGCATCGTTCAATTACGGGGATGGCGAGCGGGCAGCGGACGGCTGGCAGAAGACATTTTCCTATACCGCGCAGGTGGTGACGGCGGGTGCCGATATGAAGGTGAGCGACGGTTTTCTCGCGGGAGCGGCGCTCAACCGTGGCCGCCTCAACGCGAAGTTTAGCGCCGCCGGTGGCGATTTCTCGATGGAAGATATCACGGGACGGGCCTACGGGGTTTGGCGGGGTGGACCGGTCACGTTCGCCTTCGATGCCGCGTATGGCACACTCGACGTGAAAGGCATCCATCGCACCTCGGGATTGGCCGGCTTCCAGACCCGTGGCAAAACCAGCGGCTCGCATTGGGGTGCCGGGATGAAGGCAATGTGGAGCGTGGAAAACGCCGGATTCCGTTTGCGCCCGTGGGCTGGCTTGCGCACGGAGCGGGTGAAGGTGGCTGGCTACACGGAAAAAGACGTGCCGATGGTCGCGTTGGATTTCGACGGACAAGAAGCGAGGAGTTCCGCCGGCAGCGTGGGCCTCGATGTCGGCACGGACACGAAGCTGGCGGCGCACGCGCTGCATTTTGATTTCCGCGCTGCCTGGCACGGGGAAATGACGGACAAGAACCGGAGCGTGTCTGGCAAGTTGACCAACAACTTTACCCGGACAACGACGATCAATGTCGTGGACGGCGATGGTAGTGGCTGGGAACTGGGGGGAGCGGCGACCCTCTTCTTTGCGAAAAACTGGAGCGCTTCGTTGGGTTATGCGGGCGATATTCGCAGCGGCGAAAAACTCGCGAGCCGCGTCGCACTTTCGTTGCAGACTGGATTCTGACGGGGAGAGGCGGCTGACGGGACGCCGCTACTTTCGCGCCGCCCAGAAGCGGCATTCGTCGGAGAATGCGTGAACCGCCTTGGCCTCTTTCGCAATCGTGCGCCGGAGGCCGTCGAACTCATGGGTCCAGCCAGTCGCGGCGAGATCGGCGAGAATTTCGGCGCGATCAGGCAAGTGCATGAACGTGCGGCCAACACCGGACTCGTCGAAGTAACGGTCGCCGAACTCGAGCAAGCGCGGGTCCTGTTCGCCACGGGACCAGCGCAGTTTTTCAAGACGCCATTGGGCGCGCTCGACGGGCGACGCGTCGCGATCATGAGTGGTGAAAAGGAGAGGGGAGCCCGGCGCGCAGACGCGGTGCAGCTCGCGAAGAGCCGCGAGCCGATTTTCCCGACCGGGAATTTGCATCAGACCATTGAAGAGGAAAAGGGCGCCGGAAAAAGTGTCACGGATTACGTGACACTCGTGCAGGCGCGTGGCGTCGGCATGGAGGAAACGGACGGCATGCGGGCCCGTGTCGGCGCCGCGCTCGGCCGCGAGGCTGCGGGCTTGGTCGACGAGTTCATCGGCAAAATCAAAGGCGGTGAGCGCGCGATAGCCGAGCGTCCAAAGCGCGATGCTGACGCGGCCGGCGCCGCAGCCGGCCTCGAGGAGCGGGGCGGAGCGGTCGGGAAAGAAGCGCTCGATGAGTTTGCGCTCGGAAGCCCAGAGACCGAGTTCGTGCGCGGCGCGGGTGTAGTGGACGACCGCGACGAGGTCGTTGAAATCGGCGCGGACGGTCGCGGCGGTGATTTTTTCCAACGCAGGCGGCGGACGGTCAGTTGGCAAACAGGGCGGAGACCGCGATCGTCAAGCCCGGGAGCAGAACGCTGGCGAACGACTGGCCGGGGCGGTGGGTCGCGGCGGGGGTGGCGGGGTTTTCGGTCAGGCGGTAGAGCGCGAGCGTGCGCTGGGCGGGATCGACGATCCACATCTCCTCCACGCCGGTGCGGGCGTAGACGGAGCGCTTGATGCCCAAGTCGTATTTCTCGGTGGTCTTCGAGAGGATTTCCATGACGAGGTCGGGAGCACCCTCGATGCCGTGTTCCTGGATGATCGCCGCGTTTTCGCTCCGGATAAAAAAGAGATCGGGTTGGTAGATGTTGATGTCCGAGAGATGGACGTCGAGCGGGGCGATGAACAGGCGGCCGAGGGGATGCGAGTCGAGAAAATTACCGATGAGGAGGTGCAGCTTGCCCGCGATGTCTTGATGAAAGGTGTCGGGGGACGGGGCCATGATGAGGTCTCCCTCGATGAGTTGGTAGTTCGGTGCGCCGAACGGAATCGTGGCATACTCGTGACGCGTAATTGGGCGGGCGTGGGTCGAGAGCATGGCGGAACGTTGCGGCGGCGGGCGGGAAACGTCAACGGCGGCGCCACGCGGCGATGAACATGCCGTTGGCGTTGAGCTCGTGGGGCCAGAGGAGGAGCTGAGAGCTGAGAGCGGAGGGCTGAGTGTTCGATCCGGTGGGAATTTGGAGCGGGAGCGGATCGAGTTCCGGGTGTGCGGCGCTGAAGGCGTCGGTGACGGCGGTGGTCTCGCTGCGGGTGAGCGTGCAGACGGAGTAGATGAGGCGACCGCCGGGCTTCAGGGCGACGACGACGTTGTTCAGGAGTGCGAGCTGAGTGGCGGCGAGCTCGCGGACGTCTTCGGGCGTGGTGGTCCAGCGGGCGTGCGGATTGCGCTGCCAAGTGCCGACGCCGCTGCACGGGGCATCGAGGAGGATGCCGTCGAATTTCGTTTTTGACGGGAGCCGCGAACCGCCGTCCCAGTACTCGGTGCGGTAGTTGAACAGTTTCGCACGGGCGGCGCGGCGCTTGAGCGTGTCGATGCGGCGTTCGTTGCGATCCGTGGCCCAGACCACGCCCTTGTTCTTCATGAGATCGGCGAGGTGCAGGGTCTTGCCACCTTCACCAGCGCAGGCGTCCCACCACGTCTCGCCGGGCACGGGCGCGGCGGCGACGCCGACGAGTTGGGAGGCGAGGTCTTGGATTTCAAATTCACCGGTTTTGAATTGTTCGGTCTTGAACAGATCCTGGGTGCCCGTGAAGCGGAGGGCGTCGGGTGCGCGGTCACTCGGTTCGCAGGCGAACAGTGATTTCGCGAGCGCGGCGCTTTGGCCGGGGCGGGCCCGGAGCCAGAGTGCGGGGTCGCGTTGCAGCTGACGGAGGTAGTCGTGGGGCAGGTCCATCTCGGCGGCGAGCCATGCGGGCACGGCGCGCACCGCGAGGGTCTCGGCTTTGACGGATTTCGCATCGGCGGTGAACCGCTCGTGCATAGCCACGGCGTGTTCAAGGCGGCGCTGGGGCGGATCCTTCGGATCGAGCCAAGAGAACCAGCGGTAGTAGACGAACACGGTGTGGCTGATCAGGCGCTTGGCGGGCGGCTGGAGATAGCGGTGCCCTTCGAAATAGAAACGGAGAGCGGTATCGGCGCGCTGGTCGGCGGAGACCGCGGCAAGAAT
>CAMATV010000380.1 GCA_945861235.1 Opitutus sp. GAS368 | reverse complement strand
ACTACTGGTCCGTCGGTCGCCCCGATTTCAACCAATACGCCGGCGGCGTCACGCTCCCCGACACCTCCCTCCCCGCCGGCGTCAACAACCGCATCACCGTCAACAACCCCGGGGTGAAAGCCTGGACCGCCAAAACCACCAAGGTCCGCGTCGAATATTATTTCGAGCGCGTCGGCCAGATTTCCATCGGTGCCTTCCGCCGCGACTTCACGAATTTCTGGAACACGCGCGCCGCCGCCGCCACGCCCGAGCAGCTCGCCCTCTACGAACTCGATCCCGCGACTTACGGCGGCTTCGAAGTCTCCACCCAATACAACGTCCCCGGCATTCTCACGATGACCGGACTCGAATTCGACTACCGCCAGGCCCTGACGTTTCTCCCGCCCTGGGCGCGCGGCGTGCAGGTCTTTGCCAACGCCACCGGTCTCCGCGCCACCGGCGAGGGTGCCGATAATTTCGCCGGCTTCATCCCGCGTAGCGCGAGCTGGGGCGCGAGTCTCACTCGCGAACGCTACAGCGTCCGCATGCATTGGAATTATCGCGGTCGCCAGCGTCGCGGCCTCGTCGCCACCGGCACGTCCATCGAGCCCGGCACCTACAACTGGGGCAACAAGCGCCTCTATATCGACGTTCTCGGCGAGTATAATCTCTCCCGCCGCTTCGCCCTCTTCGCCAATCTCCGCAACCTTAACGACGCCACCGAAGACTTCGAAATCGCCGGCCCCAGCACGCCCGCCCACGCCCAATTCCGCCAACGCATCGACTTCGCCGCCCTCTGGACCTTCGGCCTCAAGGGCAAATTCTGAAAGCAGGGCGGACTTCCGTCCGCCTTTCCCCACCCCCCCCACCCGCCCATGAATCGCTCTTTCGCCCTCGCCCCCTTTCTCGCCGCGCTCCTCGCCCGCCGCCTCCCCTCCGCGCTCACTCTCTTCCTATCCCTCACCACCTCCCTCACCACCTCCCTCACCGCCCAACCCTCCGCCCCACCCACTCAGCCCGCCACCGGCGTCATCGCGGGCCGGGTCGTCCACGCCACCACGGGACGTTACCTCGTCAACGTCCGCGTCACCGTCGAGGGCACCGCACTGGAAACGTTCACCGACGCACTCGGCTCCTATCGCCTCGCCGAGATCCCCGCCGGCAGCGCCACACTCATCGCCTTTTTCACCGGCCTCACTCCTTCCCGCACAACCATCATCGTCGCCGCCGGCCAAACCGCGACGCGTGACGTGACGCTCGATTCCCTCCGCGTGGCTCCGACTTCCCCCACCACTCCGACCGCCAACGACCCCTCCGCCACCGAAGCCCTCAAACTCGCCGCCTTCGTCGTCGCCACCCACCGCGAGATGGACGCCGCCGCGCTCGCGATCAACGAGCAACGCTTCGCCGCCAACGTGAAAAACGTCGTCTCCACCGACGAATTCGGCGCCGTCGCCGAGGGCAATGTCGGTGAGTTCCTCAAATTCCTGCCCGGCGTCTCCGTGGACTACGTCGGCGGCAACGCCCGCTCCATCTCCATCAACGGCGTCCCGCCCGACAACGTGCCCGTCACCCTCGGCGGCCTCAGCATGGCCAGCTCCAGCGGCGACGGTGGTCGCGGTCGCTCGTTCAACATGGATTTTTTCTCCACCAACAATCTCTCGCGCGTCGAAATCGAATATTCGCCGACTCCCGAGTCGCCCGGCTCCGCCCTCGCCGGCACCGTGAATCTCGTCCCGCGCAGCGCGTTCGAACGCACCAAGCCGCTCTTCAACTACTCCGTCTCCGCGCTCATGCGGGACAACCATAAGAGCCTCAGCACCACGCCCGGCCCGCGCGGCCACGCGACGAACAAGATCCGCCCCGGCGCCGATTTCAGCTATTCCGCACCGCTCAGTAAATCCTTCGGCTACACCGTCTCGGCCGGCTCCGCATCTCAATTCTCCCCGCAGGATACGCCCGTCGCACTCTGGCGCGGAGCCAGCGCCATCACCAACGGCGTCGCGTTTCCTCACACCACGCCCGACCTGCCCTACCTCTCGCGCTACTCCTACGAGGACGGTGGAAAATTCACGACGCGTCTCTCCCTCGGCATTACACTGGACTTCCGGGTCTCCCCTCACGACCGCATCTCCCTCGGTTTTCACGCCGCCCGCACGACCATCGGTTACTACAACAAATCCCTCGCCTTCCAGATCAACCAGGTCGATCCCGCCGGGTTCTCCCTCACGTCCACGCGCAGTCGCACCGGCGCCGCCGAACTCATCCTCGCCACCGAGGGCCGCGAGCGCGTCAACAAAACCGCCATGCCCACGCTCTTCTGGTATCACCGCGGCCCCGTCTGGAAATTCGAGGCCGCCGGCACCTCCTCCTCCAACGTCAATAACCACGTCGACGTCCAGGTCGGCCGCTTCTTCAACGCCACCTCCCGCCGTACCGGCCTCACCATGGCGTTCGACGATATCCAGCCCGACGACCCCGGCCGCCCCGCTCGCCTCATCATCACCGATGGCACCACCGGCGCCACCGTCGATCCTTACAGTCTCGCCTCCTACTCGCTCGCCACCGCCAACAGCACCGAGAGCGTCATCGCCGATCTCCGCCGCAACGCCTACGTCACCGCCAGCCGCGATTTCCGCGGCCCGGTTCCGTTCTCCCTTAAAAGCGGCGTCAACGGGCTCGTCTCCCAGCGCGACAACGCGTTCAACCAGCCGACCTACACCTTCGTCGGCGCCGATGGCCGCGCCAGCACCACGCCCGTCAGCAACGACGATTCCGCTGCGCGCTTTCTCGACCCGTCCGTCTCGCAGGAGACCGCACCGTTCGGCTTTCCGCTCACCCAAAGAATCGGCAACGACCGCCTGTATCAGTTTTTCCAGTCCACGCCCGCGCAGTTCACCACGGTCCCCGCCACCACCTACATTTCCAACGTCAATAACTCGCGCTTCGCCCGCGAACGGATCGTCGCCGGATTCGTCCGCAGCGACGTCAGCTTCCTCGAAAATCGCCTCAAGCTCGTCGGCGGCCTCCGCGCCGAGCAGACCAACCTCGACGGCGCGGGCCCCCTCAACGACCCCACCCGCAACTACCAGCGCGACGCCTCCGGCAAGGCTCTCCTCGGCACCAACGGCCGCCCGCTCGCCATCACCTCCGACGCGCTCGCCTCCGCCCAGCTCACCCGCATCTTCCGCGGCACGCAGGCGAAGAAAGAATACCTCACGCTCTTCCCGAGCCTCAACGCCAGCTACGCGCTCCGCGAAAATCTCACCGCCCGCGCCGCCTACTACCACTCTATCGGCCGACCCAATTTCGATCTCTACACTGGCGGCGTCACCCTCCCCGACACCGAGTCGCCCGCCTCCCCCACCAACGTCACCACCGTCGCCAACATCGGCATCAAGCCCTGGTTCGCGCGCACTAAAATGGTCCGCCTCGAATATTATTTCCCCGGGGTCGGCGTCCTCTCCGCCGGCGCTTTCCGCCGCGACTTCGAAAATTTCTTCGCCCAAAACAACGCCGCCGCGACACCCGAATTTCTCGCGCTCTACGGCCTCGATCCCGCCGTTTACGGCAAATACGACGTCGCCACGCAGTATAATCTCTCCACGTCCACGCGCGTCGAGGGCTTCGATATCAACTACAAACAAGCGCTCACGTTTCTTCCTCACTGGGCGCGCGGCATCCAAGTCTTCGGCAACGTGAGCCGCCAGCGCGTCACCGGCGCCGCCGCCGATTTCTTCTCCGGCTATCAACCGAAAGGCGCCAACGGGGGCGTCAGCCTCACGCGCGCCCGCTACAACCTCCGCGTAAATTTTAACTACCAGGGCCAGCGTCGTCAGGGCCAGATCACCGCGACGGGCACCGATCGCATCGGCCCCGCCATCTACAACTGGCGCGACGACCGTCTCTACATCGACGTCCTCGGCGAGGTTGCCCTGCGCCGCAACCTCGCGTTCTTTTTCAACCTCCGCAATGTGAACGACCAGACCGAGCGCATTGTCATCTCCGGCCCGCAAACGCCCGCCAGCGCCCGCTTCCGCCAATCCACCGACTTCGG
>CAMATV010000379.1 GCA_945861235.1 Opitutus sp. GAS368 | reverse complement strand
TGACTGCGACGGATGACGACGGTGCAGGTGCCGTTAATTTTGGCGCGAGCGATGGCGAGATCGAGGGCCCGCACGACGAGCCAAGGCCCGGGAAGGCGCTGGCCGTCCCACGTAATCGCAGCGGGCCAATCGGCGATGACGCGGGGCTCCCCGGTCTTTGTCATCGCGCCTTTTTCGAGCTCGGCGAGGTAAGGCGCGAGGAGGGCGAGGCCGTGCGTGGTGTGGCCGAGGAGGTCGCCCTCGGTGAGAATCTCGGCGACGACGGTCGCTTTGTCGGCATCGAGTCCGGCGCGCGTGAGGAGCGCGGTGGCGTAGGCGATGAGTGCGGGGGCTGAGTGGCGCGCGGGCATGGGCGGGAGCAAAGGACAGAAGAGAAAAACTCTCCAGCCTTTCGGAGGGAGAGTGAGAAGGCGTCGGCGGATCGTCGCGACGGGGCGGCGCAGCCCAGTGGATAGAAACTGTCGGAATTTGTCATGGCGAGCCCCTGCTCGGCGCCTGCTCGGCGGGCTGGGCAATCCACCTGAAGCTTCCGGATGGATCGCTACGCCGCTACGCTCCTCGCGATGACAAATATAAATGCATTCCCCACCCCTTCAACCAAGGCGGCGCGCCTTGGTCCAGTTCCCGCGCTGACGACGGCCTGCTCAGAGGTCGAACGTCGTAGTGAAGATGAACTGGCGGGGATCGATGATGCGATACGAGTAGAACTTGCCGTCGGGATTGATCGCGACGCCTTGCAGATGCCCGCTCTCAGTGGCGTTGCGGATGTTCAACTGGAAGCGGGTCCTGATCTTGTTGCTGAAGAATCGCGCATTGTAACCGAGGTTGAGATCGACGTTGCCCACCGGCTGATCGTAAAAGGGCTTGAGGCGGTCGAGCTTGCGCACCACGCCGTCAGCGTCCGGCGCACCGGCGAGATAACCGATGGCACCGCGACTCGACCAACCGTACGAACCGCCGATCGACGCGTTCTTTAACCAAGGGTGATCGCCGGCTAGGCCAGTGAGGCCCGCGAGTTGAAAGTTGGTGATCGCGCGGAAACGATACTCTCTCGTCTGCGGCTTCTTCTTGCCCTGCGAGGTGATCGCAAGGTTCAGCGGCGTCTGGACGTTGGTATTAAAGTAATTTACTGGCTGGCCGTTGCTGCCTGTCGGGGTGGTCCACCACAGATCGCCCGCGCCCACCAGTTGTGAACCGTCGGGCAGACGATCCGTCGGCACGCGCACCGTCGTCCAGAAAGGCAGGCGCTCGTTGATGAACTCCTGCATGAAGAGCGAGATGTTGGAGTCGACGGCTTCCTGCTGGTTGCCCGTGACCTTGAGGGTCAGGTAGCGCGTGGGGTTGAACTGGAGCTCCAACTCCCAGCCGCGGGAAGCCGCGTCGCTGGCGTCGGCGATGCTCTTACCGGAGGCGCTGTTGATGTAGTCAGTGGTGTAACCGATCTGCTTCGCGGCGACCTCCTGCGCCTGCGCCAGGGTGCGGGTCGGGTTGATCTGCTGCGCCCAACTGGTGGCGAGATCGAAGAGGCCGAAGGTCAGGTTTTGACCCGAGTTATCGAAATCCATGGCGAGGGCGCGCGTCGCGATGACACCGGTGCCGGCACGCGTGTGGACTTGCAGGGTCTCCTGATGGGTGACGCGGACGGCGAACGTGTTGTCGAACATGGCCAGACTGAAACCATATTCCTTTGAGGTGCCGGTGGGGTTGGGCAGTTCCTGCAGGTAAAGATTGTAAGCGGTGTCGGCCGGCTGGAAGGAGTCGGATTGGTTGTAGTGAAAATTAAAGCTGCGAAACGTCTGCGCCAAGAAACGGCTGACGCCGGTGCTCTCGCTGGACGCGCGATGGATGAAGTCCACGCCACGAAAGGGTTTCACGACGACGCCCTGGGTCTTCGTATCGCCGAAGCGCCAGCGTTTATTGAGGCCGAAATTATTGAGGTTGGCCTCGTCAAGGAACCCGGCGTTGAGTGGCGTGCCGAAGCTATCCTGGGTGTTCACGCGATCCCTGCGCTGGCCGAAGGTCGTCACGACCTGATCATTCAGGAAGTAGCTCTGGAGGCTGCCGCCGGTGGTGCGGATTTTTTTCTTCTGCTGGCCGAGGGCGAAGTAAACCTCCTGAATGGTGACAGGTTCATTGAGGTTGTAGGCGGTGGAGGTGGCGCCGACGTAGGAAGCTTTGAATGCGCCGTTATAGGTGAGCGGACCGGAGTTCGCGTATTCGACCCCGCCACCCTTGGTGTTGCCCATGTAGTAGAGGGGATACATGAGGGCGCCGTTGTTATTGGCGAGGCTCGTGGTCGGGGTGAGATTCGCGAGGCCGGGCTGATAATTCACATTGTCCGTCACCGTGTCGTGATAGCGGAGGTTGCTCGGCGCGGCGATGCGCAGGCTGTATTCACCATAGCCGTTCGCCCGGTGGAGACCGAGCCATTTGAGCAGGTTCTTCTCCTGGCGCAGGTCGAGCTGGTAGGCGAGCTGGGCGCGGTAGCTGTCGTTGAAGACTGGTTTCTTGAAAACCTGCGGATTGACGCCGCCGATAAAGGGCCGGAGGAAGTAGGGATTGGCGCGGCCGTCGGGGAGGCGTTCGTTGACGTCGATGTTCACCGTGGTACCGACGCCGTCGAGCTGGCCGATGAACTGACGGCGGTAATCGTTTTGATCTTCGCGGCGCCACGCGGCGTTCAAGTCGAGGCGTTGGCGTGGGGTGCTAAAAATGCTTTGGTCTAGACTGACGTTGGCGATCGTGGCGTGCTGTATCTGGTAACCGGATGCGGCTAGATTGATTTCGGTCCAGTCGTAGAACGCCTTGTTGGTGGAACCAGAAACGCGGTAGAGCGGGCCGGCCGCGACTTCTCCGCTCGGCGAAAGCATGCGCTGCGTCGCCGTGAGCCCGAGCGCCGGATTGAGCGGATTCGCTGCCTTCGTGATCAGCTCGATTTTACCGTTATCGATAAATGTCAGAATGCGGGTGTTGCCAAAACCGTCGGCGAGGCCGAGCTGGGCGAGTGTTGCGGCATTCGGGGCGACGAATTTCTGGCCGTTGAGCGTCGCCGTGAACGTGAGCGGATCCCACGTGGGGCTGCCGCGGGATTTCCAGAGGGAAACGGTGTCGCGAGGAGCGACGGAGTTGGCCCGCTGGGCAAACTGGTTGAAGGCCTCAAACGAGGCGTTGATCGTCGTCTTTGAGAATGGCTTGAAGGTGATCGCATATTGCTGGCGGTTGGTGCGGTCCACCGAGGGCTTCCGCACGTAACCGGTTTCGTTGTAGACCCCCGAAAAACGAAAGGCCAATTTGTTGCGGATGAGCGGGCGATTGATGTCCACACTGGCGCGGTAGCCGCCGTAGCTGTCGAAGCGGGTCTGTAAACTGGTCGTCTCGCGGTTCACATTGCCGCGACTCGTGACGAGATTAACCGCGCCGCCGGCATCGCCGAGGCCGGCGAGGCTGGAATTCGAACCACGGGAAATTTCCACGGCATCGATATTGTAGGTATCGATCGGGATCGTGCTGCTGGAGGTGAAGCCGTTGGACACGATGCTAGCGGAGCTGAGACCGCGCATGCGATTGGCGCCGGTGGGATTACCGGCGACGTTGTCCCAAACGCCTTCGCCGCGACCGTCGTTGGTCAGGTCAGTAAACTGCGCGGTGCCCTCGGTGCCGACCTCGTAGAGAAAGATGTCGTTAATATCGAGGGCGGCGGTGTCCATGAGTTGCTGCTTGGTCACGACCGAGATGGAGCCAGCGAGATCCTCGAGCGGGGAATTAAGGCGGGTGCCGGAGAGGGTGTTGGCGGCGGCGTAGCCTTTGTCGCTACCGGCGGTGACCTCGAACGGCGAAAGGGCGACGACTTCGCCCGGGGCGGAGGAAGTGCCGGACGCGGTCTCGACGGTGCCCGAAGTCTTGGCCTCGTCGGCGCGCTGGGTGGCGAGTTCGTCGGCGTCGAGCTTACCGTTTTTGTTCTTGTCGTATTTCGCGAGCGCCTTGGCGTCGGCCGAGGCCGATGCGGGCAAAGACTGGGCGTGGGCGGAGGCGAGCGC
>CAMATV010000378.1 GCA_945861235.1 Opitutus sp. GAS368 | reverse complement strand
GGGCTACGAGTCGCGCACGATGTCGTTCTTCGGTCCCAACGTGCCGGACTATCTCGATGAACTGATGCGTGCGCTGGCGGCGGAGATGGTGAGTAAATGAAATCAGCATGCCACGAGAGCGACGCTTTGGTTTGCAGGCCGCTCGGCTTTCTACCGTCGTTGCGCGGTCTCACCGCTCCCCACACCCACCCCTCGTCACTGTGCCCCTCCACCCCTACTTCCCGGCGATCGTTCGCTACCTTCTCTTCGGTGTGGTCTTCGCCTCGGTGTCCTTCGCCCAGCGCGGCGACGCCCCGGATGCCCGGTTGCGAGCTCCCGCGGAGCAACGCGCACGCTTCCATTTGCCGCCGGGTTTTGAGATCCAACTGGTTGCGGCCGAGCCTGAGATCCAGAAGCCGATGAATGTCGCGTTCGACGCGGCCGGACGCGTCTGGGTGACGGGTTCGACGCTTTATCCTTGGCCGGCGAAGCGGGACGCGCTCGGCGAACCCATCGCGTCGTTTCAAAAAAACTGGGGCGACAACCATCTCGCCTTTCGAGCGTCGTCCACGCCGCCCGAAGCGGCCGAGCACGGGCTGGATACGGTGCGGGTCTTGTCGGATTTCGATCCGGCGTCGGGGCGGGCGCGTCAATCCACCGTGTTTGCCGACGGGCTCAATATCCCTGTCGGGGTGGTCCCGCTCCCGCGGGCACCGGGGGCAAAGGGCGACACCGTGCTCGTCTTTTCCATTCCCGCGATCTGGCGTCTTACCGACACCGACGGTGACGGACGCGCCGACGTCCGCGAAAAACTTTACGACGGCTTCGGTTTCAAGGACACCCACGGCATGTCATCGAGTTACTGGCAGTGGCTCGACGGCTGGGTTTACGGGACGCACGGTTTCGCGAATGCGAGCGAGGTCGTGGATCGGAGTGGTCGGGTCGTGAAGCTCACCAGCGGCAACACGTATCGTTTCCGCCCGGACGGTTCGCGGTTCGAGATTTTCGCGAATGGCCAAACGAATCCCTTCGGCCTGGCGTTCGATGCGCGCGGCGACGTCTACACGGCCGATTCGCATTCCAAGCCCGTCTACCTGCTCATCCCCGGCGGTTTTTACGAGGGCATCGGCAAGGAGCACGACGGCCTCGGGTTCGCGCCGGCCATCACGACAGACGATCATGGCTCCAGCGCGATTGCGGGCATCGCGCATTATTCGGCCACCCAGTTTCCTTCCGAATTTCGGGATAACGTGTTTAACGGAAATCCGGTCACGCGGCGGGTCAACCGCACGCGGTTGGAGTGGCGCGGCGCGACACCGGCCGCAGCGCGCCAAACGGATTTTCTCACGAGCGATGACCCGGCGTTTCGTCCCGTGCAGGTCAAGCTCGGGCCAGACGGTGCGCTCTGGATCGCCGATTTCTACAACCCGATCATCGGTCATTACGAGGTGCCGCTCACGCACCCGGCGCGCGACCATGACCACGGCCGCCTGTGGCGCATCGTCTGGCGTGGGCTCGATGGCCGCGTGCCGGTCCCGTTGCTGCCGAATCTTGCAACGCTCACGACCGCCGATCTCGTCCCGCGCCTGTCCGATGGTAATCTCGTGGTGCGTGGCTTGGCGCTCAACGAATTCGTGGCTCGGGGCGATGCGGCTGCGGCGACGTCCGCCCTGCACGCGGCGGCGGCACGTCTCGTGGCCGGCATCGACCCGAGCGCAGATGGCACCGCGGCCCTCGCTCTTTTCTTTGCGCTCGAGCGATTAGGTCAGGTCGACGATGGGCTGCTCCTCCGTGCGCTCGCGCGTCCGGATAGTGCCGTGGCGCACGCGGCGCTACGGGTGTTGGTCACCCGCGACGCCGGGCTCAAGAACTTGGAGAAAAGTTTTAACATGATCGCCGGAAAGAATGCGCCAGCGCCCGGCGGCACCGCGACTCCGGGTTACACCTGGCGGCTCGTTGCGGAAGCCCTCGCTCGCCATCCGCAGCCGTGGGGGGCGCCGTTGTTGCTCACGATGCTCGGCCGTGCGCCTGAAGCCGATACGCAACTCGTCTACGCGTTGCGCCTCGCGCTGAAGAACCACGCCCTGCAGGTCGACGCTCCCACGCTGGCCGCATGGGCGGCGGCGAGCGCCGGTGACGCCGGGCGCATCGTCGATGGGTGTCTCGCGCTCACCACGCCGGCTGCGGCCCGGTTTCTTGCTGCGCGGGTGCGCGACGCGAAGACACCGGATCTGCGGATCGGAGAGTTCGCGCGGCACGTTGCGTTGAATTTGCCCAAGGAAGAATTCGAGTCGTTCGCTGCGCTCTTGGGGTCGCTGAGTTCCGCGTCCGCGCTGCAACGGCTCATGGCCGCCGAGGGGCTCGCGACAATTGCCGCCCGACCCCAGCGCGTGCTCCCCGACGTCGTCGCAGCGTGGATGCGTCGTGAATTATTCGCCGCCTTGGAGGACAAGGCTGCCCTGGCGGTGCGGGCGGCGAATGCGTTGAAGCCGCTCGCCCTCCCGGAAAAAGGAGCCCCGTTGCGGCGGCGTGCGCTGGCGACCAACGTTGCGGAAAGCGCGCGCGCCGCCGCGCTTCGTGCACTGACACCCGGCGAGCCGGAGACGGCAGCGACGGCGATTACGGTGCTCGCGAGTGCGGCTCCGCTGGGCGCACGCCGTGCGGCGGCCGAAGTGCTGGGTCTAAGCAGTTCGAGTTCGGCGGCGCTCGCTGCGCTCGCCGGCGCGTTCGAGGGTGCGCCGGCCGATTTCGCGCTGACCTTGGCCACGACACTCGCCACGAGTGACCAGGGCGCGGCCGAACTCCTTGAACTCGCCGTGGCGGGTCGGGTTCGCCTCGCCCTGCTCCGTCACCGCTACGTTGCGCTGGCCCTCGAAAAACGTCCGGCAGCGCTACGCGAGCGGGCGGCGGCGCTCACGAAATCACTCCCGCCCGAAGACGCGCGGCTCGATGCGTTGGTCGCTTACCGCGTCGGTGCGCTGGGTAATTTCAAACCCGATCGCACGAATGGCGCGGCGGTGTTTGTGGCGAATTGCGCAGCGTGTCACCGCTTCCGTGACACTGGCGGCAATCTCGGGCCGAGTCTCGACGGCATCGGCTCGCGTGCGCTCCCACGCCTCGTCGAAGATATTCTCGATCCGAGCCGCAACGTGGATCCGTCGTTCCGGTTGACGACTCTCACGCTGAAGAACGGGGAAACGAAGTCGGGCATGAATGTCCGGGAGGAAGCGGGGCGGGTGCTCTTGCGCGATCCGAACTCCGGGGCGGAGATCGCGGTGGCCAAGGTGGACGTGGCGGAGACCATGCCTGCGGCGATTTCACCGATGCCGGCGGCGTTTGAGACGGGGCTTAAGGAGCAGGATTTTTTTGATCTAGTGGATTTTCTGCGGAGTGAAGTGAAGTGACGCGGGATCGGAGGTCGTCCGGGCACGGCGCTGCGCCGTAACGGGAGGGGCTACGTGAGCGGGTCGCCCCAGGGTAGGGTAGGAAGATTGGTGCGGTAGGAAAATTTCCGGAGCATACCCGAGCCCACGCGCCGAGGATTGATTCCGGAAAATCTTCCTCCTTCGCCAATCTTCTTACCCAAACTCCGCCCTGCCGAAATCGCATATTTTTCTGCCCCCATTTTTCCGCCAAGGTCCGACCTCATTGCTCGCTCCACCGCTACTCCCCCGCGTCCTCGTCCCCCCCCTTGATCCCCGTCTCAACGGGCAACGGGACGGGCCCGCCCACTCGAGCTACAAAGGTTAGCCCTCATCAATCACACTTTTCTGAAGAAAATCTTTTTTCACAGAGCGCACAGAGGTCCGAACCGAGGTCACGGAGCCAAACACGAATGGCGCTCTGTGACTTCTGTGGGCTGGGCTCCGTGCCCTCAGTGAAATGCATGGGGTCAAGTCGGGTGTGAAATATCCGGGTTAGGGGCTGACTCGAATAGCGGCGCTTCGCGTTCCTCGCTTCCTCTGCGGTGGATTCTCCCGTCTCTGCGGTGCCCTCTTCCTTTATGCGGTCCAAGCCGTTTGCACCGCAGAGACGACACCGGAACGCAGAGAAAACCCTGCTACGTCGCTCTTTTGATTAT
>CAMATV010000377.1 GCA_945861235.1 Opitutus sp. GAS368 | reverse complement strand
CCGTCGGACTCGTGGCAGGGCTTTTCGCCGCGACCGTAGTCTGGGCCTACGTCCTTCCACCCGTGGTGAAGTCGCACTCGGTGCTCGATGAGGATTTCGAGAACCCCGAGGCTCCGTTGGCGATCCGCTCGGCGCTGGAAACCGGGATCTGGCGCGGCGACGCCGCCGAAATCGTCGGTACCCAGAACGGCGTGAAACCGGAAAAAGGCCAGCGGATGATGCGGTTTCTCCGGGCCGATTTTGACGGCAAGTCCAAGCCGGCCGGCGGCCATATCGCGGTCGTCTACCGGCTGATCGACCTCCGGCCATTGCGAGGCGAGTTATCCGATGGCGGGGCCGTGTTGGAAGTATCGGCGAGTTTCAATGCGATGGTGTTTCCCGACGCCGAGAAATATGGCTTCGCGATTTCCCTCTATGCCCTCGAGACGGAGTCCGTCCCCGAACGGGCCGGCCGCCTGGGTAGCGCGCTTACGAATGATGCCCTGGCGATGGCTCGGAGCAGTCGCACCCAGATGGATCGCGATCCCTCCACGTGGCAGCGGTTAACCACGGAGCTGCGCCTTCCGGCCAACGCCGAGTTTCTCGCCGTCCGGCTGCACATCAACCAAGCGTTCGAATCGGGCCCTGATTTTATTTTCACCGGCAGCTATGTGGACGACGTCCGCATTTCGCTCACGCGCCGGGCCCCGCTGCCGTGAGGCACCTCCTCAACGGAATGTGCCGTTCCCTTCGGACGAATAAAGAACCTGCCCAGACATCCGCTTCACCTCAATAACCATGACCTCCGTAAAATCTCCATGCGGTTTCAGGCTTTTCAGACGCTTGCTCCCAGGAATGTTCACGGCGATCTCAGCCGCTGGACTTTCCGCGCAAACGGCGCCGACCACTAACCCAACAACCGCGCAGGGAGACGTGATCGAACTTTCGCCCTTCGTCATCGCTACCGAGCGTGAGACCGGCTGGTCCGCCAACGAGACCCTGTCGGCCACGCGCACCAAGCAGGCGCTCAAGGATGTGCCGGTAAACATCGATGCCATCACCGCCGATTTCATGGAGGACCTCGGGCTCTTCACGGCCGACGAAGTCGCCAGCTTCGTGGCTAATGTTTACGCCGCGCCGCCCATGGAGGACAAAAATCTCGACGGCGATTTCTCGTTTCGCGGCCTGAGCCAGAGCAACAACGTCAGTCGGAATTATTTCCGCTGGTTCATCCCGAGCGACACCTACAACGTCGAGCGCATCGATTTCGGCAAGGGTTCCAACTCGGTCATCTTTGGTGAGGTCGACCCGGGTGGCCAGGGTTCGGTCTTCACCAAGCGACCCCTAATGCGGAATTTCGGCACGGTGCTGTTGCAGCAAACGAGCGAGGGCGCCTACCGCTACCAAATCGACGTCAATCGCAAGGTCGGCTCCAAGCTCGCCCTCCGTTTCAACGCCGTCCGCCGTCAGCAAAAGACGTTTCAGGATGCGTCCGCCTACAAACTCGCGGGTGAGACGCTCGCCGCCGTCTGGCAGCCGTTCAAGCACACGTCGATCCGCGTCGAGGTCGAACAGGGCAAATTCGATAACGTGCGCGGATTCGCCAGCGTCGCGGTGCAGGAGCAATCGGCCCGCGGGCGCGGCTTCAACTCCGCCGGCACCTATTTCACTTCGGACGGCGCGTGGATTTTTCAGTCGACGCTGCCCGCGATCGACCGCGGCGCGGCGAACGGCGCCGCGGGCGGCACGCCCTCGCTCCTCGAGGGCGGATTCTTCGTTGTGCACATGCGCAATGCCACTGGCGCCATGGTCGGCACGAAGCGGGTCGACGGTTTCCCCAAACACTACAACCTGCGCGGTTCGTTCGATCTCCAGGCCCGGCCGTTTGGCGCCTATTCGCTCACCATCGAGCAAAAGGCCGGCCCGGTTAGCCTTGAGCTGGCGTACAATCACCAGAACCAGCAGTCGGAGCGCAACGACGGCTCGTTCGTCGACTCTCCCATCGCGCTCGATGTGAACGGTCGGCCTTACATGGATACGACGTTGGATCGAAAACGCTTCGGCACCGACACCGACGCCTTCCGCGGCTCCGCTGCTTACCTTTGGGATCGGCTGAAGTGGATGCCGCAGCTCTTCGTGGCCACGGCGGAATATCGTGAGAGCTCGAAGGACAACTACCGCTTCCAAGCCTACAACGTGAAGAACATCCTCGGCGGCATCGCTCCCGCGATTACCACCAATGACCGCGGTCGGCTGCGCGTTTACCTGGACGATCCCGCGTTTTATTCGCGCTCACTTTACGACCGACTGAAAATGGAAGCCCTGCCCGCGACGAGCACCGTCGAGATGCGGATGATCGCCAACCTCGGGGGTAACGATCCCGCCGCCAACACCGACTGGAGCCGAGCTGCCGCCGCTTCGCTGTCCGCCAGCGGACGTTACTTCGGCGGACGCCTCCAGTCACTGGTCGGCCTCCGGCGCGACTCGAGCCGCCTCTGGGAATATTCGACCAAGCGTTTTTTTGGCCCGTTCGCGGAAGCCATCGCCCCGCCGAAGCGCAGCGCCGCGCTGCCCGGCGAATACGTCGAAAACCTGTTCATGAAACAGGCCAATACGAGCTACACTGCTGGCCTCACGTGGGTGCTGAACAAAGACGTGAACGTCTACGGTGTCTTCTCGGAGTCGTTCCGCTTTCAGGATGCCGTCACCTTTGAGAACCAGCGATTCGGCCCGGTCACGGGCGTGACCAAAGAGTTTGGCGTCAAGGGCAGCCTCTTCGACGACCGCGCCGGCCTCACGCTCGGGGTATTCGACATCGACCGCCAAAACGTGGCGCTCTCCTACAACAACATCATCAACCTGACCGCCGCGGACCTCGAGGATCTCATGAATCCGAACGACGTCCTGCCCACTAATTCGAATTACCGCTTTAGTGCACCTGGCACCGCGAGCGCCGCACGCAACTACAGCGCGACGGAAAATTCCACCGGTGCCGATCTGACCTTGATGCTCCGGCCGACGAAGTCCCTTCAGCTTCGCTTCACTCTCGCCCGAGCCAACGTCCTGAACGCGCCAGATCTCGCCGGATTCCGCGCCTACTACGATGCCGCCGTCAAACGCGGCAACGAGAGCCCCGCTATCCTCACCACGGCCAAGCTCCTGCTCGACACGCTCGACATCAGTACCAAGCCCGCCGGTGCCCGCGCCTCGCCGTGGTCGGCGAGTTGGGTGGTCGATTACAGCTTCCTGCGGGATTCTACGGCGGTGCTCCGCGGTGTCCGCTTGGGCGTCAACGGCAGTTGGCGTGACAACTATCTCTTCGGCGTCCCGAACAAACAGGAAATGATCGGCGGGACGAACCACCTCGTCAGCGCCTACGCGATGCGGGGCCAAAAGATCTGGGGCCAGCAAGTCCGCATCCGCGCCGGGGTGAAAAACCTGCTCGATCTCGAGAACAACCGAATTCGGAAAACCGGCTTCGTCACCTTGGCCAACGGCACCAACGTCTACAACTACTCCTACGTCATGCCGCCCCAGTACGATCTCACTGTGACGGTAAAATTCTGAACGGAACTCCGCCGATCAAACCGGGATTGCCGCCAGTCCCTCCGGTGACAGTCACGCCGCTCCCTCCCCATCGCTTTTTGAATCTCATGCTACCACCAACCAACCGACACCTGTCATTCGCCCTCCTTGGGTTTCTGATCACATCAATCGCGGTCCGCGCGCAAACCACGGCGACACCTCGCCCCAACTCCTCCGAAACCGTTGAACTCTCGCCATTCGAGGTCAGCGCCGAATCGGTCCGCGGTTACGTCGCGTCCGAGACGATGACGGGCAGCCGCGTCAAGACGCCGATCATCGATCTGCCCTACTCTGTGAACGTGATGACGAGCGAGTTTCTCGAGGACTTCGGCATCTTCGATCTCCTCGACAATATCACGCACATCAGCGGCTTCACCGGCCTCGACATCGGAGGTAATTTCAACCTCCGCGGTTTCTCCTCCTCCAACCAACTTCGCGACGGTTTCTTCCGCCTCGGGCGCTACGGCTCGAGCAATGTTGACCGCATGGAAATCATCAAAGGTTCCAGTGCCGCGATCTAC
>CAMATV010000376.1 GCA_945861235.1 Opitutus sp. GAS368 | reverse complement strand
CCGTTGCGTGAGCGTGACGACGCGTTCGAGCAATTCGGGGGCATTGGGCAGGGTGATGGGACTTTCGGCCGTAATGGCCAAGGAATCGGCCTGACGCTGCCACCGCTCGGCGACGGCCAACGCCGCCGCCCGGTTCCGCTCGTTGGTGCTTCGTTGGCGACGGCGTCCGTTCTCGTCGTTGAACGCTGCGACGAAATAGGGTGAGCGGTGGTCGCGGTGAATTGAAGCCATGCAGGAACTCTGTCCGTATTTACTCCTAACACAACTCCTAACAACGCCGACAAACGCCAATAACGTATAGTGTTATTATTGAATCAATTACAAAAGACACGAGGGCCGGACTCGTATCGAGAGTTCGAGTCTCTTCGCCCGCTCCAGTTTAAAGAAGCGCCCTGTGTCACCACAGGGCGCTTTTTTGTGCCGTAAAGCGACAATCTCCAGAGCGTTACGAAGTTCAGAAATCTCGCTTTCCGCGTCAGCCGGCGACAGCTCGCGAAACGCCGCGACCCCTGTTTGTGCGTCTCCTTGTGCGTCTATGTGTGCGTCTCCTGCGACCTTGCCCTCGGGCAGGGGCAGGATCGGGGGCCGGGGTTGGGGCGCAGTTTTTGGGGTATTCGGAATGTTCAGCGAGGGGAGGCGGGCGGCCTCCGCGATCACGGGCAATTGGGTCACATCCGTGTAGACCCCCATCGTCAGCTTCATGTCGCTGTGCCGCATTAACTCCATCGTCACCCGGGGCGAAACGCCGAAGGCGGCGAGCAGCGTCCCAAACGTCTTGCGCAAGGCGTGGATGTCGATGCGCCGGCCGCGCGCATCTTCAAAGGGAATCCCCGCCGAGGCCAGGTCGCCTTTAAAGGTGGGAATGCGCGGCATCAAACCGCGGAACACGAAATCCTCCGGTCGGGCGTCGGTTGGCCGGAATGCGCTCAGGGTGTCGACCAACTCGGGTCGGAGGTGGTGAATCGACTCCTTGCGGTTCTTCGAAAGCGAGGACGGCACCCGGACATGGGGATGGGCCTCGGTCAATTTGAAGTCATCCCACTTCAAGCCGTTCATCTCCGCCCGTCGCAAGCCGGTGTAAAGGATGGTCTGGTAGACCACGGCGCGGTGCCGCGGTGACTTCGCCAGCAGGCGATGAATTTCGTCCACGGAGAGCGAGCGCCGAAAACCGCCGACGTTAGGGTTGGAGACCTTGCGCACTTCGGTTAGCGGGTCGGCGACGAGGAGCCGCTTGCGTTTCATCCACAGGATCATCGTGCGGAGCGAGCCGAGCAGGTCGTTCACCGTTTTGGGCGCGAGACCGCTCTGTTCTCGCCAATCGGTAAATGAGGAGGCCGTCACGTCCCGGATGGTCGTCCAACCGCAGCGATCGAACAATTTGGGCAGGCAGTGGCGGTATTTGTTCAGCGTGTTCCGGGAGAGCTTGGCCGCCTCACACCCGGCAATGAACGCGGCATGGTGGTCCTTGAGCGATGTGCGCAATGCCTCGCGGGTCGGTTTCGGAATGCCGACGCCATGGGTCTCGCGCTCCAGTTCGACGACCAGTGCGTGCATCTTCTGATCCGCGACGCGCTTGTCGGTGACGTGAAGCGGGAAGTAGCGGACTTTCGGCCACTCTTCGAGTCGGATCCGGGCGGCCCACAGGCGGGACTTGCTGCCTTTTCTGCGGGGTTGGAAAAGAAATGCGATCATGACGACCCCCTTTGGTCGCCACGCTCGCGGCAGAGTTGATCGAGGTAGCTCGTGATGTCCGTGCGCAGCACCCGAGAGGAACGGCCGATCTTGAGGGGCGGCGGAAAGACGCCGCCGGCGATCAGACGTTCCAGCGTGCGCTTGGAGATGGAAAGCTGGGCGGCCGCCCGTGGCAGGGTGAACAGTTCGCAATTTTCGGGCATCGCGGGCGGATGGGCCGGCGAAGGATCGGACGTTGAAGGGGAGGACGTGACATTCATGGCGATCGGGCGTTCAGGTTAACGAAGATCGCGGTGCGCCGTTACGACGGTCGCCGCCTGCAATGCGATGACGGGTGGGGCAGGCGGAAATGAAAGCCTTTGCAGGCTGGGTTGCGCTCCTCTGGCGCTGATAAAGGAGTAGTCGGTCCTGATGGCTGGTCAACAGCGGAGACTCCTTGTGGAGGCCGATTCACGGCTGCGTTCCGAGCCACCCATTTGGCTCCATCAACCGGGTCATTTGTCTGGTCGGGCACGATCATTTTGGAAAGCCGTTTTCCGGTCACGCCATCGACGCGCCTCTGGCGCGCCGCGATTGCGCTGGGCGAGGTGGCTTTGTGCGGGAAGTTATCATACAGCCATCCTGATCCGCCCGCCGTCACCCGAGGCCAGACGATCGGCGGGGAGCCGGCTGGTTTTGGCGGAGCGGATTGAGTCTAGCTGAGAATCCGCGCTCGACCACGATCGGGCTGGCCCCAGCGCGGAAGGGACGGCTTTTTCCTCCGTGGTGGCCGGCCGGGCCTCCGCCTGAATCGGGCGGACCGTGCGGATCGCCGCGAGGTTCTGGCGATACATCTGTTTCAGTCCACCTTCGCCGATGCGGTCGGTGTCGGTGATCCGGTCATTGCCCGCGTTGAGCGGGACTCCCTCGCCCGCTCCGGCGGGAGGAGAATGTATTTCTCCCTCACCGGCTCCCACGCTTGATCGTGCGCCTGGGGGTTCAGTCCCTGTTGGCGGAAGGATTTTATCAGGGTTTCCATTTCGTCCGTCGTCCGCTCCTGGGCGTCCAAGAGCTCCGCTGGCAGCCGCCCCAGCCGCGTCAGTTGCCGCACCATCCGGGAACAATGCTGGCACCAAGGGGTTTCCGCCATCCGGCCGTAGTTGAGGAGTCCGCTCAGGTTGCGCGTGCGCGAAGAGGTCGAGTTGCGACGGATCGTTGAGTCGTTTCTGCGCCATGCTTCATGCCGTTTCAATCGTGACTCGCCGCACCTGCGGACCGGGCCGCGCTCCCGTCGGTCGGGGGAAGTTCACGCGCAGCTCGCACAGTCGCCCCAAGTCGAGCGCCGCGCGGATCTCGGCCAATTCGCGGCCCTCGATGACGATTTCCTCTTTCTCGGTCGTGATCGTCAGCAGCTCCGGTTCGCCCACCGCGTGCTCCCAGCGTTTGAATTGATCGGCGGGAAAAGACACCCACCGGTTCACGAGGGCGAAACGCACCACGGTCGCCCTCTTCCCCTCGGGCGAGAGTTCGCCCCAGTTCGGGGGCGCTGGCCGCGTGAGCGGCTTGGTGCCGGGAAAGATTTCGATGCTCATGCGACTTTGGCGTGAACGGCAGGGGCGACGTGCGATGCCCAGCGCGCGCGCCAGAACGTTCGCGCTGATGGATTTTCGGGTTGATCCGGGCCGACTATTTCGAGGGCGAGCTTGCGGTCGGCGCGACGCATCATCGCGTCGCGGGCGGCCTCGCGATCCGAGGTGTAGATCATTTGGCTTTCACGGAAGCGGGAATTCGAGACGTAGGCTTGCTTCAGGTTGCCACCGGTGATGCCCGCATCGGCCATGAGCAGAATGCCGCGATCCACGGTCTTGCCTTGCGCGGAGTGGGAGGTGGTCGCGTAGCCGTGAGAAAATTCCCGGAACCACGCCGGCAACGTGCGACCGTCCTTCAGAATAATTCCGCCGTCCGGCGCGAAGCCCGCCACGGTCGCCAGGTCGCCGTTCCGCAAACCCGCTGGCTTGAGGTTGGCCCGCAAGAGCAGCCGATCCCCGACGGAAACGGGAGTTTGCTTGGCGAGTCCGACGCTAAACCCGCTGGTGTGGCGCGGGTCGAGCCGGCGCTCGTGCCCGTCCGCCTCTTGCACCACGAGCAGCCGGTCCTCGCGCCGAAATACGGTCACGGCGTCGTATTTTGAAAAGGGTCCGATGGCTCGGTGGAAACTGAGCATGTCGCCCGGTTGATAGTTCTGCACGCGGCGGCGCTCCTCGTTCGTCCACTTCAGGGAATCGACGGTAGTATGTATGTGTTCGTCCCGGGTGATCAGTGCAGCGGCGCGCAATTGCCGACGAACCTCATCCGTAAATTGGTGGATTTCCGACCACACCGGCGAAATTACCAGACACGATTTTCCCGACTGCACCGTGCGAACGTAGTC
>CAMATV010000375.1 GCA_945861235.1 Opitutus sp. GAS368 | reverse complement strand
AGCGGCGGCGTGGTAAAAAATTTGGGCGGATTCCGCAAAGGTCACCACACGGTGCCCGATGCGGTGAATGCCACGACGAATGCGTTCTTGGGGAAACTCTGCGCGGGCGAACTGGCCGAGGAGAGTGAAACGCTGTTCCAAGGCGTGCGAACCGGGCTGGGTTACAAACGGAAAGAGGTGTCGCTCGCGGTTGCGGGGCAGAGTGCGGTGCTGGTGGCGAAGGATTTTTCGGTGGAGATTTTCTATGCGTTGGAAGAGGGCGACCCGACGCGGTTTGCCGTGACGACGACGTTGCGGGAGCTCCGGAATGCGGAGTTGGCGAGGACGGCGGAGTTTGCGGAAATTTTTCCCGGCAAGTTTTCGGAGATCTCGTTTGGCCTGAAAAAAGGGGCGAGTGTCGAAGCGGTGATCGATGCCATCGAGGCGCTCGAGGCCAAGGACGACGGTGGGCTGCGGGTGAGCTATCCGTCGGATTGCAGTGCATGCGAAATCATCGTGGCCGGCGTGGACGCGCGGGTGCGCTGCACGGGTGGCAGCTTGGAAGTGGTGTTTCCCCGGGCGAGCGGGCCCGCAGAATTAATGGAAGGATTTGCCGCGGTATGCGGGGCCTTTGCGATCAGCAGAGTGTTGGGTGGCCTCATCGGGTGAGCGCGGAGCGGATGGCGGAGGGCGGACGTCGGAGGGCGGAGGACGGAGGACGGAGGCCGCTGAGCGTAGCACGGAGCGCGGAGGGCAAGAAAAAGCCCGAGCAATGGAAATGCTTGGGCTCGCGACGCTGACCAGCGAAGGCTGGGCTCTGCTTACGCGATCATCTCGGCGACAAAGGCGCGTTCGTCGGCGAGTTCCTTGTTGGTGGCGGCGATCTTCGCTTGGGCGAAAGCGTCCATCGCGTAGCCTTCGATGACCTCGTAGCTGCCGGGCGTCGTGGTGCGCACGGGCATGCCGGCCCAGATGTTGGCGTCGAAGCCGTAGCGGCCTTCGCTCTTCACCGCGATCGAGTGAATGGCGCCGGGGGTGACGAGGGAGCGCACGTGATCGACCAGCGCGTTGGCGGCTGAAGCGGCGGAGGAGAGTCCGCGGGCGGCGATGATGGCGGCGCCGCGTTTGCCGACGGTCTCGCAGAATGGCCCTTGGAGCCAGGCGGTGTCGGTGATGACGGAGGTGGCGGGCGCGCCGTTGATCGTGGCGTGGGCGAAGGCCGGAAACATGGTCGGGCTGTGGTTGCCGTAGATGAAGATGTCTTTGACGGCGGTGAGATCGACGCCGGCTTTTTTCGCGAGCTGGCTTTGCGCGCGGTTTTGATCGAGGCGGACCATCGCGGTGAAGCGCTCGGCGGGGAGGCGCTTCGCCTGGGATGCGGCGATCATGCAATTGGTGTTGGCGGGATTGCCGACGACAGCGATGCGGGCATCCGCGGCGGCGACGGCGTCGATGGTGCGGCCCTGACCGATAAAAATGGCTCCGTTGTCCTTGAGGAGATCGGCGCGCTCCATCCCGGGGCCGCGAGGCTTGGCGCCGACGAGGAGGCACCAGTTGGCATCTTTGAAGCCGACGGCGGGATCGGAGGTTTGGACAATGCCCTTGAGGAGCGGGAAAGCGCAGTCGTCGAGTTCCATTGCGACGCCTTCGAGGGCTTTCAGGGCCTTCTCGACGGGGGCTTCGATCAACTGCAAAATGACCGGCTGGTCGGGTCCGAACATCGCGCCGGAGGCGATGCGGAAGAGAAGGGAGTAACCGATTTGGCCGGCGGCTCCGGTGACGGCGACGCGGATGGGTGTTTTCATAGAGGTGAGGGGAAAGTTTTTAGCTCAAGAAGGAGATCGAACACACGGACGAAATTCGCGAACCAGCGGATTGAAGCAACGGCAGCGCGCGGGCGTGGGCCGGCTTATGCGAACCGTGGAGCGAGCGCGGCGTGGAGCTCGCGGATGAGGTGTTCGGTCGTGGCCCAATCGATACAGCCGTCGGTGATGCTCACGCCGTAGCGGAGCGTTTCCTTCGGCACGGGGAAGGGTTGGCTGCCGCTGCCGAGGTTGCTCTCGATCATGGCGCCCATAATCGAAGTGCTGCCAGCGGTGATTTGGGCGAGGAGGGCGCGGAGGACGTCGGGCTGGAGCTCGGGTTTTTTCGCGGAGTTGTCGTGCGAGCAGTCGACGAGGATCGACTTGGGCAAATTGGCCTTGGCGAGGAGCGCTTCGGTTTGCGCGATGTGCGCCGGCGAATAGTTCGGCCCAGCGGAACCGCCGCGCAAGACGACATGGCAGTCGGGGTTGCCGCGAGTGACGATGGCGGAGGCGGCACCACTGAGGTCGATGCCGAGGAAGGTCTGGGGTTGAGAGGCGGCTTTGATGGCGTTGACGGCGGCGGTGAAGGTGCCGTCAGTGCTGTTCTTGAAGCCGAGCGGCATCGAGAGGCCGCTGGCCATTTGGCGGTGGGTCTGTGACTCGGTGGTGCGGGCACCGATGGCTCCCCAGCAGACGAGGTCGGCGAGGTATTGTGGCGTAATGGGGTCGAGGAACTCGGTGGCGGTGGGGAGGCCGAGGTCGAGGACGTCACCGAGGAACTTACGGCCGAGCTTGAGGCCGGCGGCGATATCGTGAGAGCCGTCGAGTTTCGGATCCATGATGAGGCCCTTCCAGCCGACCGTGGTGCGGGGTTTCTCGAAGTAGACGCGCATGACGATCATCACCCGGTCGGACACCTCAGCGGCGAGCGTGGCCAGGCGGCGGGCGTAGTCGCGGCCGGCGTCGAGATCGTGGATGGAGCACGGGCCGATGATCAGGAGAAAACGCCGCTCGTCGGTAAAGATGAGCCGGTGGATATCACGGCGGGAGCGAGTGACAAAATCGGCTTGGCTCTCGGTTTTGGGGAGCTCGGCCAAGAGGGCGGCGGGCGAGGGCAGGGGACGCGTCTCGACGACATTGAGGTCGGATGTTTTCTGCATGAGATGCGAGCTTGGCGGGCAGGGCGATCGACGCGCAAGCCCAGCTTCGATTATTGATGTAAGCAGGGCCCAGAAAATGGGCAAAAAAGTGGCGCACCGTATACCCCTATACGGTGCGCCTTTGCTTTCTTAGTTACCCCAAAACTCCCCGCTAAGCGGGGAGAAGTGTTAAACTGAAAGTGGAAAAAGCCCGTTTAGTTTGCGATGGTCAACAGCAAGTTTTCAAAACAGCGTTACATTATTGCAATCAGCTGAAATGAAGCATCTTAAAAATCATGAAATTTCCACCAGCGACGATTATCCACGAGTGGCGGCCGGCGTGTTGGCTCAGAATTACGGGTGAAGATGCTGCGAATTTCCTGCAAGGGCAGTTTTCGAACGAGTTGAGAGGCCTGCCGGAGGGCGGTGCGGCCTATGGTTTATGGCTGACGCTCAAGGGCAAGGTGCTGGCCGATAGTTTTGTCGTGCGCGGGGTCTCGGCGGGGGGCGCGGCGGCGTTTTGGGTGGGGAGCTATTTTTCATCGTCGGTGGTGATCCGGGAGCGCTTGGAGGGTTATGTGATCGCCGACGATGTGGTGATGGAGGATTTCACGGCGGACTGGGCCGGTCTGGCGTTGCTCGGCGAAACGCTGGGCGCACTGCCAGCGAACCCGGTGGGTGGCGATGGCGGAGACGGTGAAGGCGTGATGTTTCCCGGGCGCCGAGGAGGGCAAGCGGGTGTGGAGTGGGTTTTTCCGGTGACCCAGCGGGCGAAGGTGCGCGCGCAGGTGGTGGGCTTGAGCGAAGTCGACGTGGAGGACATGGCGCGCCGCCGAATTGCGGCCGGGGTGCCGGCGGTACCGACGGATATCGGGCCCGGAGATTTGCCGGGAGAGGGCGGGCTGGAGGGAGCGGCGATTTCCTACACCAAAGGGTGCTATTTGGGGCAAGAGGTGATGGCTCGGCTGAAGTCGATGGGGCAGGTACGGCGTCGGCTGATACGGGTGACGGGCGCGGGCGGCGAAGGGCCGGGCGAATTACCGGCGGCGCTGTTTGCGGGTGAGCGCAAAGTGGGTGAGTTGCGGTCGGCGGTGCGGGACGGTGCGGGTGGTTGGATCGGCCTGGCGATGGTGTCGCTGCTGCAGGTCGAGGGGACGACGGTGCTCGCGTTCGCGGCGGACGCGGCCCCGGTGGTCCGGTTGGTTT
>CAMATV010000374.1 GCA_945861235.1 Opitutus sp. GAS368 | reverse complement strand
TTCTTCGGCGGATCGCTCACCGGCATGAACGTGCTGATGCTCGGCCTAGTCGTGTGCTCCCTCGGCGTCGTCTACGGCTGGATGCAATACCTCCAGACCAAAAATCTGCCGGTGCACCCATCGATGTCCGATGTCTCCCAAATCATCTGGGAAACATGCAAGACCTACCTCTGGCAGCAGGGTAAATTTCTCGCCGTCCTCTGGGTGCTCATCGCCGTGTGCATGACCTACTATTTCGGCGTCCTCTCCGGCAATTCCGTCGGCCATGTCATCATCATCTTGCTCGCCTCCGTCCTCGGCATTTTGGGCAGCTACGGCGTCGCTTGGTTCGGCATCCGCATCAACACCGTCGCCAATTCCCGCGCCGCCTTCTCTGCACTTAAGGGCAACCCGCTCGCGACGCTGCTCATTCCGCTCAAGTCCGGCATGAGCGTCGGTCTCCTCCTCGTCGCCACAGAACTCTTCTTCATGATCTGCATTTTGGCGTTCCTCCCGAAGGACCTCGCCGGCCCGTGCTTCATCGGCTTCGCCATCGGTGAATCCCTCGGCGCCTCCGCCCTGCGCATCTGCGGCGGCATCTTCACCAAGATCGCCGACATCGGCGCCGATCTCATGAAGATCGTCTTCAACCTTCCCGAGGACGATCCCCGCAATCCCGGCGTGATCGCCGATTGCACCGGTGACAACGCCGGCGATTCCGTCGGCCCGACCGCCGACGGTTTCGAGACCTACGGCGTGACCGGCGTCGCGCTCATCGCCTTCCTCGCTCTCGCCCTCGCCGCCAGCCCCGCCCTCTGCGCCACGCTCATCGTCTGGCTCTTCGCCATGCGTATCCTGATGGTCATCACCTCCCTCGTTAGCTACTGGGTGAACGATCTCATCAGCAAAGCCGTCTGGGGTAACGCGAAAAACTTCAACCTCGAGCACCCGCTCACCAATCTCGTTTGGATCACGTCGATCATCTGCATCGCCGTCACCTACGCCGCCAGCTACCTCCTGCTCGCCGGCATCAAGAACGATGCCGGCGCCTCCTTGCCCGACCTCTGGTGGGTCCTCTCCACGATTATCTCGCTGGGCACCATCGCCGGCGCGCTGATCCCCGAGTTCACGAAAATCTTCACCTCCACCGAAAGCCGCCACGTCAAAGAAGTCGTCACCTCCTCGCGTCAAGGCGGTGCCTCCCTCAACATCTTGTCCGGTCTCGTCGCCGGCAACTTCTCCGCCTTCTGGACCGGTCTCTGTATTCTTTCACTGATGTTCGGAGCCTACTACTTCTCCACCTTCGACGCGGTGAAGGCCATGATGCCCGCCCAGTTCGCGTTCGCTGCGCCGATCTTCGCCTTCGGCCTCGTCGCCTTCGGCTTCCTGGGCATGGGTCCCGTGACAATCGCCGTCGACTCCTTCGGTCCCGTGACAGACAACGCCCAGTCCGTCTACGAACTCTCCCAGATCGAGGGTAAGGCCGGCATCTCCGCCGAAATCGAAAGAGATTTCGGTTTCAAACCCGACTTCGAGGGCGCCAAACACCAGCTCGAAAAAGGCGACGGTGCGGGCAATACCTTCAAGGCCACCGCCAAGCCCGTCCTTATCGGCACTGCCGTCGTCGGCGCGACGACCATGGTCTTCGGCATTATTATGATGCTTCAGGATCACTACCAGAAGATCGACGCCAAGTTCAGCGTCCTCGAGCGGCTGTCCCTCGTTCACCCCGAGGCCCTGATGGGTCTGCTCATGGGTGGCGCCGTGATCTATTGGTTCACCGGCGCGTCGATGCAGGCCGTCGTCACCGGCGCGTATAGCGCGGTCGTTTATATCAAGAACAACATGAAGCTCGACGCGGCGACCGCCTCCACAGAAGCCTCCAAGGAGGTCGTGAAGATCTGCACCCAGTATGCGCAAAAAGGCATGATCAATATCTTCATGGTCATCTTTTGCCTGTCCCTCGCCCTCGCCTTTTTTGACCCGTTTTTCTTCATCGGCTACCTGATCGGCATGGCCTTCTTCGGCCTCTTCCAAGCCATCTTCATGGCCAATGCCGGCGGCGCTTGGGATAACGCCAAAAAAATCGTCGAGGTCGATCTGAAGATGAAGAACACGCCCCTGCACGCCGCCACCGTCGTCGGCGACACCGTCGGCGATCCCTTCAAAGACACCTCCTCCGTCTCGCTCAATCCCGTCATCAAGTTCACCACTCTCTTCGGCCTCCTCGCCGTCGAGATCGCGGTCAACATGCCCGCCAATCTCAAGCACACCCTCGGTGCCGCCATCTTCGTCGTCGCCCTCGTGTTCGTCTACCGCAGCTTTTACGGAATGCGCATCCCCGTCGATGAACGCGACGCTGCAGCCGTGAAACCGAGATAAAAAAGGGCTGAGTTCGCGCCGGTCAAACTCATCGCGGGCGATCCGCGGCTCATCGTCGCTGCAAGGCGCGGCCGGTTCTTAGTCTAATTTGTTTTCAAGATGACCTTAACCAGCGTGGGGTAGAAGCCTGCTTGCTCGCGATTTTTACGTCCGGAATCGCCGGCAAGGAGGCTCCTGAAAAAGCCCGTCATCGGGCTCATCTTGAACGCAACGTGGAAGGAGTCCCCTCAGCCATCGGCAAACGTCTCCTCCGCCTGCCCAACGATGACACGCCATCGCCGCCCGCCGACGCAGGTCTGACTGGCCGGCGCAGGTCGCCGTCTTGCGTTTCACCGCGACTCCCTAAAAATTCCCAGCATGTCTGTGCCCACCCCCGATCTCGAGGCCTACTTCGCCCGCATCGCCTACACCGGACCGCGCGACGTGACGCTCGCGACCTTGACCGCGATCCATCAACACCACGCGCGCGCCATCCCTTACGAAAACCTCGACGTCCTCCTCGGCCGCGCCATCAGCATCGATCTCGCGGCCATCGAACAGAAACTCGTCCATGCCCGCCGTGGAGGCTACTGTTTCGAGCAAAATGCCCTCCTCCGTGATGTGCTCCGCTCCCTCGGCTTCCCCGTGACGCAACTGATCGCCCGCGTGCGCTGGCAAATCCCTGCCGACGTCACCACCGCACTCGTCCACATGGTGCTGCGCGTGGACCTCCGCGACCGCGCGATGATCGCCGACGTGGGCTTCGGCAGCCGCTCCCTCATCACTCCGCTCGCCCTCGAATTTGACCGCGAGCAAGCCGGCTCCATCGAACCACGCCGCCTCATTCAACGCGGCACCTTGGTCGTCCACCAAACCCTGCACGACGGTTCGTGGGTCGACGTCTACCAATTCGCCCCCGATCCCGTGCCCACGGTCGATTTCGAACTGGGCAACTGGTTCACGAGTACGCACCCCCAGTCGCGTTTCCGGCTAAATCTCACCGCCGCTCGCGCCGGCACCGACTGCCGCTACGCAATTCTCAACCGCGAATTCGTCATTCGCCACACGGACGGCCGCGCCGAAAAGCGCACGCTCACCACGCCCGAAGAACTCCTCAGCGTGCTCGCCGAATACTTCGACCTCCACTTCCCGACCGGCACGCGCTTCGGCCCGCCCGGTTCGCCTTGGCCGTCGTGAAAATAGTGCCAAATCGTTTAACCTGACGTTGCGTCTCTCGCGACACCCCTTTTCCTCCCCTCTTATTCCCATGCGCCCCTCCTCCCTCCTCTATTTCGCCGCGGCGTTCACGTCGCTCTCCTTGGCCATCGCTCAAAACGTGCGCACCACGGGCAAGATCACCGAAATCTACGCCCAAAACTGCGCCAACTGCCACGGCCCGAAACTCGAGGGCGGCATGACGCCAGCCAATAACAAGGTGCCGTCCCTGCTCAACGAGCAGTATCTCCACGGCAATGACGACGAGAGCATCGCGAAGAGTATCAAGAACGGCTACCCGGAAAAGGAAATGCCGCCGTGGGGCGCCGCGCTCAGCGACAAGGACATCCGCTCGATGGTGATCTACATCCGCGAGCAGCAGTTCCTGTTCAAGCGCGGCCAGATCAAAATCGAGAAACTGCCCGACGCTTTCGACGGTAAGAGCCAGCTCCATAATTTTCACGTCGATACGTGGGTCGCCGATCTCGTCGAGCCGTGGTCGCTCGCGTTTCTCGGCGCCGACAAGGCCATCGTCACGGAAAAGCTCGGCTACGCCTACCTGATCGATAAGGGCAAACG
>CAMATV010000373.1 GCA_945861235.1 Opitutus sp. GAS368 | reverse complement strand
CCGGAGAACCAACCCACGAGCTTGCGCTGGGCATCGACGACGAAGGTCGTCGGATACGGGGCGATCACCCCGCCGAGCTGCTGCGAAATCGACCGCGAGAAAAACTCCCGATTGCGCGCGACTTCGGCCTTCAGTTCATCGGGGGTCATCTCCGCCCGCGTCTTGGCCGCCGGCGGATATTTCCCGAGGGGGTCGAAGGCCAGTGGGAAGGAAATCGGTTCGCCCGCCTTGGCACGCCATTGGTCAAATTCTTCGCGGCTGCCGTAGCCGCCAATGCCGAGAAACACGACGCCCGCCGCCGCATATTTTTTCGAGAGTTTTTCCCATTGCGCCGTGATCTGGGGTGCGGCTCCGGTGCTCGCGCCCCAGAGACCAAACACCGTGATCTTGCCCGCCGCATAATCGCTAAACTTCGCCGGCTGACCCGCGATCGTTTGCACGGAAAAATCGGGGACCACTTCACCGGACTTCAGCTTGGCGAAATCTTCGCGGAACGGCACGGCGACCTTCGCCGGCGCGGCCGCGGGAGCAGCGGTCTGCGCCCAGCCACCGGCTGAGAGCAGCAGGCCGACCGCAGCGATACGGAAAAAATGAGAGGATATTTTCTTCATAAAAATCGGAGGAGGCTGGGTGCCATGAAGGCCTTAAAAAGGCTGAGAAAAAGAAAACTCATAGGTGCGGCCAAAGGCCCAGCGGCCGTAGACGCCGCCATTGAAACCATAGATGTTATTTGTGAACGGTGGATTTTGATCCGTGACGTTGGCGATACCGGCACCGACCCGCAGGCCGCGGCCGTATTTCCGCCACACACCGTCCTTGAATTCGTAGGAACCACGCAAATCGATCATGCGCATCGTGGGAAGATTCGACAGCGGATTCGAGGAAATGCTCGCGCGATCAGAGCGGAAACCGCTCAAGTAGCTCAGCGTCGACGACGCTGTCCACGGCCCCTTGCTCCAATAAAGCGTCGAAACAATGTTCCAGCGCGGGCTGGAATAGGTGTCGCCGACATCGTTGGTCGGCGGCTGGCCGATGGTGAGCTGGCGCGATTGCCTAATCGTCTTCGCGGCATTGGTGCTGAGCCGCCAACGACCGAGCCTTTCCCACGGGAGCCGATACTCGGCGCCGAAGTCGATGCTCTCGTTCAAAATCACGCCGTAGTTGATGTATTGGACGTAGAGCGTGTTGACCTGGCCTTTGAAACCGGCCGCGAGGTCAGCTGCCGTCGGGGCGTTGCGCACAATGTTGTCAGAAAACAGCGCCTCATTGTTCAACAGCGTGGAGGTGGCCGTCGACTGGATCGCGTTCTCTTGCTGGGTGCGATAATAGTTCACCTGCAGCGAGAGGCCTTTCGCAAACGGCGGCTCAAACACCGCGCCGTAGAATTTATTAGTTGAGGTCTCCGCCTGTAAATTCGGATTGGAGCGATTCACGACCGTCATCAGATAGGACTGATTGCCCCGCGACGGATCTGCCAGGGAGGACGTCGAGCTCGTCGTCACGCGGCGATCTTCGGTGAGGCTCGGCGGACGGTAACCTTCGGAGTAGCTGCCGCGAATCAACAGCCACCGGAACGCCGACCAGGTCGCGCCATACTTCGGCACGCCGTGGCTTTCCGCATCGCTGCGGCTCTCGTAGCGACCGGCAAAATTAGCCTCGAGGCGATACACGAGCGGCAGTCGGTTCGGTTTGCCCACGAGGGGGACCTGCAACTCGCCAAACGCCGCCCGGCTGATGCGCTCGTCCCGATAGCTCGCCGGCGTCGCCACCACCGGAAAGCCGGCAAACGCCACGGCCGTGTTCTTGCTGTCCTCTTTTTCGTAGGACGCGCCGAACGCCGCGCGAATCGGCCCGCCCCAGATTGTGTAGACGTCGCCGTTGGCCGTGAAATCGACACTGTCGAGCAGCGAGCGTCCGTCCACCGTGGGGTAGAGCGCAGTCTGCTCCAGCAACGCGCCCTGATTCACCGCACCCACCACCCGCTCGTCGATGAACGGGTTGAAGCGTTGGGTCGCGTCGTTGTTATTCGCGAGAGCGTTGAACGCCGTCGCGTTGAACGTGCGGGAAATCGAGTGATATTTTTGATCCTGCCAGCGGTAGCCTGCATCCCAGCGCCACGTCTCGCCGAGCTTGCCACGCACCCCGGCGGTCAGGCTGTGCGTCTGGGTTTTCGTCTGCTGCGAGAGCTGCCCCCACTGCGGCAGCATCATGCCGAACTGGATCGCTTCGCCGAACGGATTGTTGGCCGCCGCGACCGGGACGTTGGCGACGTAGACCGGCAACGTCTTTGCGAAACCGCGCGAGTCGCTGAAACCGTAGGTGCCGTAGGCTTCGATGTGTTTGGTCACTTCATAGGAGCCGGTCGCGGTCAGCCCGCGGCGCTCCGCGGCGGCGACGAGTTCGAGGTAAGAAGCGGGATTGGTGATGCGCTGGCCTTGGGCCACAATCGCCGCGACGGTTTGGCCGGGGTCATTGGTCGTGCGGCGCTCAAACGCCGAAATCGGCGGAGTCGTGGCGGCCCCAGCCGGCGCGAGCAACACGCGCACGCCGGGAATCGCCACAAAGCCCGTCGTCGCCGTCGCCTGCACCGAAGCGGGATAGCCCCATTGGATGCGCTGGTCGGTGCCCAGCACCGGCGCACCGGTGGTGGCGTTGTAACCTTGGACGGTCGTGCGGAAATCGGGATTTTTAGAGAACGAGCGCTGTGAGGCAAAGAGCGGCTCGCGGTCGTAATAGTTAAACGCCAGCGTGCCGCGGAATCGGCCGCCCAGACCCGCGACACCGGTGGTGACGGTCGTTTGACGCTCACGCGCGCCGCCGTGCGCGGTCATCTTAACAGAGCCGTTTACCTCGGTACCAACCCAGGATTTTTTCAGCACGATATTGATCACGCCCGCGACCGCATCCGAACCGTAGAGCGCCGACGCCCCGTCGGTGATGATTTCCACGCGTTCGACGAGCCCGAGCGGGATCGTGTTCAGATCGACGAAGCCTTGGCCGGAATTGGAACCGCGGTTGCGCTCCCCCGACTGGGCCACGCGCCGACCGTCGACGAGTACGAGAGTCGATCCCGCCCCCAGACCGCGCAGACTCACGCCCGACGAGCCGGTTTGCACAGGCACATTGGTGCCGAGCACCGGGCTCACGCCGGCGGCAGGGGGAATCGGTGTCAGGTTCTCGTTGCGCTGTCCGGCGGAGATGTTGAGGTCATCCGGTGTGGAGTTGCGACCCGCGCCGACGCCGTTGTAGGTCTGCGGCACGGTGCGCATGAAATCGGCGAGGTTCATCGCGCCGGTCGCCCGGATGTCGTCGATGTTGTAGGTGGAAACCGGTGACGGTCCGTCGATTTCAGTGCGACGGATGCGCGAGCCCAGAACCTCATACTGATCCATTTTCACCAACTGCGCGACCTTCGGATTGGCGACGGCCGCCGCGCTGGGAGCGGCGGGGCGGCTCGCGACGTTTTTTTCCAGAGCTCCCTGCTTCGTCACCGCGAAAGCACCCGTCGTCGCGTCGGGCGCGGCGCTCAGTCCGGTGTTGACCAGCATCTTGTCCAGCGCTTCCTGCGGAGAAAACTCACCGCGAATCGCCGCCGTGCGCACGCCCCGGATGGCGTCGGCGGCGAACAATGTTTCACGCCCGGAGACCTCCGCGAAACGTTTCAGCGCCGAGGCGACCTCGCCCGCGGGCAAGTCATAGATCTTCTTGGTTTCGTCGGCAGCTCGGCCGGGGGAAGCCAGCACCACGCCGAGTGCGAGTGTGCTGAGGAGGAGGCGGAGGGTTCGCATAGATAAAAAAGGGACGCCGCCAGAGACCGCGGCTGCTAAAGACGACGAACCGGCCGCGCAAAGCCGTAACAATTCGCGAAGATTCCGGCCGCCGGTCCGTCAGCGTCGCCGCCGCAGCACCGTCTCGTGGTCACCGCGCCGGTCAGATCGCACACCAAGCGTCGTCTCCAACAGGCGCACGAAGCCCTCCACGTTGTCTGGCCGGAACGTCCCGCCGATCAGGCGACGGCCCAACTCGGCGTCGCCGATCACGATTTGAAAGCGATTGAGCCGGTTAAACTCGGCGACGGCTTCGGCGAGCGGAGTTTCGAAAAATTGCAGCCGGGGGGTCTGCCACGCCAGCGACTG
>CAMATV010000372.1 GCA_945861235.1 Opitutus sp. GAS368 | reverse complement strand
CGTCGCACCGAAGACGTCGTAAAGATGGGCGAGATGATCTGGGTGAAGTGCATCGGCATCGACGAGCGCTCCGGCAAAGTCCGCCTCTCACGCAAAGCTGCGATGAAGGAAATGGAAGGCCAGAATCAAGGTGGGGGCCAAGCCGCTCCGGCTGCACCCGCGCCGCAAGCCTAACCGATCGTTCTCGTTCTCTCAGCCGGAGCCGCCTCAAGCGCTCCGGCTTTTTTACGCCCTCCCCACGGCTTCCTCCGCGTAGCCCTGCTCGTGAGAGCAGGGACTTCCTCCGCGTAGCCCTGCTCGTGAGAGCAGGGACTTCCGCCGCGTGGCCCTGCTCATGAGAGCAAGGACTTCCTCCGCGTAGTAGCCCTGCTCGTGAGAGCAAGGACTTCCTCCGCGTAGTAGCCCTGCTCGTGAGAGCAGGGACCGTCGGGCCATTTTCAATCGCCCCCGCCCCTCACCGCTTTCCCGGCACCTCCGCCGCCCCCGACAACTTTTCCACGCTCAGCCCCGCCGCCGATACCGCCCGGGCCACCGCGCGCAATTGATCGCGCAATTGCACCACGGTCTTTTCCGCCTCAGCCCGCGACTTCTGCTCAGCACGCAAGTCCGCTTCGAGACGCGCCATCGCGGCCCGCGCCCGGTCCGCCTGCTCCACCGCCGTTTTTAACTGACTGCTCAGGCCCACATTCTCCTGCCGCACTCGCTCCACCTCGGAAAAAATATTACCGACCTCCTGCTTGAAGGCCGCGTAAGACTTGAGGCTGGCCGAAAGTTTTTCGTCCGCCGGATCGATCGTCGCGACAGCAGAAACCGCCTTCGCGGGTTGCACCCGTTCAGCGCGGAATTTGGCATTCGCGGCACGCAAGGTCGCCAACTCCTTCGACGCGTCACCGAGTTGCTGGACCAACTTCGCCGTCTCGGCCGTCGTCGACGCCCGTGGGTCACTGGTGGACGCGGCCAGATTGGTTGAGCTCGCGGCATTCGTGGCGCTGGCCGCCCGGGCCTCCCGTTCCGCCCGGAAGGTGCTGCGAGGGGTGTCCGCTCCCGCTGCGGCGACCGCAGGTTTCTCCGCCAGACTATCGGCTTTCCCCGTGGCCGTCTCGGAGCGGGACGCGCTCGCCTCTTCGCCCGAAGAGATCGCGGCGGCGGCTGAACTTGGTGACGACTCGCTGTTTTCAGTCGAGACGCTGGCGCAGCCACCCAGAGCCAAGACGCCAACCACGGGGAGGAGGGAGAGGAAATTTCGCAAGGACATGACCGGCGAGAAAACAAATCCGACCACCGAATGGCAATCCCTGGCTGCGACCTCTCCCGCGTTTCGGTTCCACCGTTCCTTCACCGACGCGACCCTCGCGCCGCTTGCATCGCTCAATCCATTCCGCCTTCAGCCAGCGAACGTCAGTGCACGCGGCGAGTATTTCTATTGGTTTCCCTTTCGACGGTTTCGTGTTTCGTCACTCCCTCATGAAATTTCTCGTCACCAACGACGACGGCATTCACAGCGTCTTCCTCCACGAACTCGTTTTCGCCCTCCTCGCCGCCGGCCATACGGTCGCCGTCGTCGCGCCCAAAACCGAACAGAGCTGGATTGGCGCCGCCAAATCTCGCAACCGCCCGGTCCACGCCGTCGCCACCGACCACGGCCTCGGTTGCGCCACGTGGGTCGTCGACGGCACGCCCAGCGATTGCGTCAACATCGCCCTGGATCATCTCCTCCCGCCCGCACTAAAACCCGACGGCGTCGTGAGCGGCATCAACATCGGACTCAACGCCAGCCTCGGTTTCATCATCGCGAGCGGCACCATCGGCGGCGCGTGGGAAGGCGCCCTGCACGGCCTGCCCGCCGTCGCGCTCTCGCAGGACCTCACCACCGAAATCTACGAACGCCTCAAGGCCGCCGGCGACATCCCCGATGCCGAGCTCCACGCCATTCTCAAGATCTCTGCGCGCCACGCCGCGCATCTCGTGCCGACCTGCCTCGCCGCTACCCCGCCGCGCGAGTTCATCGTGCACAACCTTAATTTCCCGTTTCCCTGCGACGTCACCACCGAGGTCCGCCGCACCGTCCCCGCGCGCGTCGTCGTGCCCGGTCTCTTCAGCCCCGCTGCCGATGACGGCACGCACCGTCTCATCTTTCACTTGGGCGAGGACCTCTCACCAACCGAACCGCTCACCGACCGCCACGCCCTCGCCACGGGATTTATCAGTCACACCGTGCTGGACTACAAAACACTCGGTCAGTAGCGCGTCGTCGCGGCGCGGTGCCGCCTCGCTTCCATTCGGATCACTTCGGCTCCGTCGGCAAATCCGCGCGGAACACGACGCCATTGCGGAACACCACTTCCTTCACGTCTTCCGAAGTAGGCCGCGAGCGCATCGGTCCGCCCATGCCGCCACCACCGATGCCGATGCCACCCATTCCGCCGCTGATTCCCGTCCCTCCGCCGATTCCAATTCCGCCGCCACCGCCCGTGATAATCCCCGTGCCGCCCCGCCCCGTGGTAATCCCAATCGTCGAACCACCTCCGCTGGGATATCCGCCGCCCGGATACCCCCCGCTCGGATATCCGGATCCCGGATATCCACTGCTGGGATAGCCGCCGGGATTACTCGCGCCCGGGTAGCCCATCATCGAGGGATCTTGACCGCCTTTTTTGTAAACCCAAATTTCATCACCCGGCCCACCACCCGGACTCCCCACCACCTCGGTCGGAGTGCCCCAGGCCACCTTGACCATTTCCGGCAACATGCCCGGTTCCACTTTTCCATCGAGCACCGCCTGCTTGGTCTCGATCGGCCACGACTCATAAATATCTCGGTTCGAATCGATGCGCGACATTTGGCCCGACGCACATCCCCCCAAAAAAATCGCGGCAACTATTCCTACGCCAGCCGCGCAACAGAGGTAATTGCGACTTTTCATGTTCCCAGCATGCACCAAAAAGCCCACCCGTAAAGTGCCCTGTCATTTTCCTTCCGTGGCTCCGCACGGAGGGGCGCTCACCCCTGCGCCCCCGCCCGCCACGCGCTGGGCGTCACGCCCATTTCCCGTTTGAACACGACGCTCAGATACTCGACGTGCTCAAAGCCCGTGCGCTCCGCGATCTGGTAAAGCGCCAGTTCCGTCTCACCGAGCAATTGTTTCACCCGCGCCAGTCGCACCTGCAAAATCTCCTCCCGCGGTGTCCGCCCCAGCAGCTTTTGAAAACGCTGCTCCAGCACCCGCCGCGACAACGGCACCGCCCTCAGTACGTCGCTCACGTTGATTCCCTCGCACGCGTGTTCGCGGATCATCCGCACCGCCTGCACGATCGCTCGGTCGTCCAGCGCAAACGCATCCGTGGAATGCCGGCTCGCCACTCCGAGCGGCGGAATCAACTCCGCCATCGGCGTCACTTTCTTCCCCGCCATCAACCGGTCCAACCGTGCCGCCGCCACGTAGCCCGCGCGGTGCGCGTCGGGGATCACGCTAGAGAGTGGCGGCGAGGCCAGTTCGCACAACAGCTCGTCGTTATCCACTCCGATCACCGCCACTTCGTCCGGCACCGCCAGCCCCGCGCTCCGACACGCATCGAGCACTTGTTGTCCGCGGCTGTCATAGCACGCCAGGATGGCCACCGGCTTTGGCAACGTCGCGACCCATCGCCCGATCTCCGCCACTTGCTCCGCCGCCGCGCCTTCCTGCTTCGGGCGGTATAAATGGCAATCGTGCCCCGCCGCCCGTACGCGCGCCGCAAAGTGTTCCTCGCGCCACACCGACCAGTTGAACCGCGCCACGCCGCAAAACGCAAAATGCCGAAACCCGCGCTCCAGCAGATGCTCCGCCGCCAGCCGCGCGATTTCCGCGTCGTCCGTCTCCACCCACGGCAGCCCGGGCACCAGCCGCGCCGCGCTCAGATCCACCGCAGGCAAGCCCGCTTTGATCACCGCCGCCGCGATGTTCGGCGTCTCGATGCGCGCGATGATCCCGTCTCCTTTCCAACCCGCCAACCACGCCGGCGGATCGTCGCCCCGCCCTTGCTCCATCAGGTGAAACGACCACGGCTGGTGCTCGCGGATGTAGTGCACCACGCCCTGCAGGAGCCCACGCGCATACGCGTTCGAAGTCTCGATCAACAACGCCACTTCTCGGCGGCGGGCGGGGCG
>CAMATV010000371.1 GCA_945861235.1 Opitutus sp. GAS368 | reverse complement strand
TGGCCGCCGGTTTGGAGCGCACGGGCACGTGCACCTCGAAACGTTTGGCAAACCACGGGGTGAAGGGCCCGTGCCAGAAAACGCCATACGGCTCCCCGGTCGCTTCGATGTCTAGCTGCTTGGCGATCCATGCCACCAGGGTGTCGCGGTTTTTTTCGAAGTTGCCGCGCGAGTAGCTGCCCTTGGCTCCGAGGCTGGCGACGCGCCGCTTGGGAATGCGCTCCACCGCCACCGTTCCCTCGTTGCCCGCGACCTTGGCGTGCTGGCTCTCCGCCACCCAGAAGTACATCGCGGCATCGTCGATCCGCGCCTCGACCGGCGTGGTCATCGCGATATTGTGCCGCGAAATGTAGCGGAAAAGCGGCATGAACAGACCGTCGGACTGTTCAAAGTAGTTCCCCCGGCCTGCCGACTTGAGGAGTACGCCCGCGGGCAGGGTTTTTACCTCGGTGACGCCGGGCGCGGTCGGTGGAAAGGCCTGTTCGGTGGCCATGGCGGATGTGATCAACAGAACGCAGAACAGGAAACCACGGGTGAGGGCGGGCATGGGCGAGACGAGGCCTACGGCGATCTGGGTGGCGGATGCGGCGGCGGAGTGGGAACGAGGGAGCCGAGCGGTAGACCGCGGAGGGACGCTACCGCGCGAGGGGTCGAAAGCCGCTCAGAATTTCCACTCGAGGGCGCCGCTGGCGTAGGGGGCGGTGCCCTCGGATATCACACGGTAGTTGCGCTGGCGGTAGTCGGAGATGAGCATGGGGACGCCGCCGATGGAGGCGCGGGCGGAAAACGTGGGCGAGGCGCGCCACGCGATGGCCGGACCCACCCGCAGGGATTTGTATTCGAGGCGCGTGCGGTTGAGGTCGGGTCGGTTGCGGCCACCGGGCAGCGGGTCGTCGGTGACGTAGAAGGAGGCGAAGTCGGCTTCGGCGGTGAACTCGAAGTCGAGCGCGGGGGTAAAGGTATAGATCACGCCGGTACGGGGGAAGCCGAGGGAGACCCGCCAGACGGGGGTGGGCGTCCAGTTGAAGGTGGCGACGGGCATGATTCGGCCAGTGCCCTTTGAAAGGGAGTCGTAGACAAAACCGAAGCCCGCGCCGAAGTCGGGAGTGAATTTTCGACTCGCGATGGCGAGGACGCCCACGCCGAAACCCTTCGCTGAGAAGGCGGAGCCGGCGTTGTGGACGCCGGGGCTCACGCTCGCCAGAAGCGACCAGTCCGCGTCGAGTTTGCTGAAAACCGTGAAGGCAGCGCTGAGGGACTTGAGGAGGTCAGGCAGGGGCGTGACGGGGTCGCGGTCGAGGGCGTAGTGACGATAGCGGACGCTGAGGATCGAGAAGAACTTGCCGCCGACGGGCGGAAGTGGGACCGCGATTTCGGCTCCGAATTGAGCGACAGAGAAACTGCCAGCGGAGGCGTCGCGGGCTTGGACCGGGGTATCGCCAGTGTAGGCGGTGTCGAATTTGACCGTGACGGCTGCGTTGACGGGGCGGCCTAGAGCGGTGAGGGCCGGGGCGGCTGACGCGGGATTTTGTGCCGTGACCCGGAGGGCGGCGAAACCGGCGAGGGCGGTGAGCGTGGAGAAGAGACGGGCGCGAAGACGTAAATTCATAATGTTCCCTGAGGTACGCGCAGGGTCGGGGCGAGGATGCGAACGTCAAAGAAATTCTCGCCGAAAAACGGCATCGCGCCAGCGAATCAGGAGGCGCGTTCGCCGACAAAAAGGCCGGAGCGCTCGCTCCGTTCTGGGATGGTCAATGGCTCGTCGTGCGGTCATCGCGCTTCGCAATGGACGGTGTGCCCACTGCGGCCAAGCATACGATCCGCAGCGTGAGGATGGTTGGTGAGCAGCGAGCGCGTTTCAGCGGGAATAATTTTTCTGCCTCATCGCTCTTCCTCCCCGTTCTCCGTGCCACCGAGGATTACTCTGTTATTTTCCTCTGAAAAAACGTCTCTTAAAAGTGTCACGTATTACGTGACACTCCCTATGGGAATTCGGTTTTTTTCGCAATGAACTTAACGGAGTAATACTGGGTCGGGCATCTGCCCCCATTTTTCTGCCACAGTCCGCCCTTATTCCTCGCGCCACCTTCAACCGTTGCGGAGGGAGAAAGCAACGGCCCCGGATCACGACCACGTGCAGCGAGCGCTGGCGGCGCGGAGTGTCTATCCCGCGCCGCGTCCGGTGGGTCGGCGGAGTGGCTGGGCCGGAGACAGCAGGGGGCGCTCCGGCCGCCCACGCACGGCGACAGGCGTGTCGGCGGTTGTCTGGCCTGTGGTTGACGCAAGCTTGCCCAAAGCGGAGTGCTGTGTGCCTTAGGCGCGCATGACTCCCCTTTCCCTGCCGTCCGATTACGCCCGGATCAAACGGGTGCACAGTTTTGAGGAGCTGCTCACCACGCCCTTGGCGCAGGGCGTGAACGCGCTCTGTTGGGAACGCACGCTGATGGGAGATTTCGGCGAGGTGGTGACGTTGCTCGGTGGCGGGGAAGGGATCCGCGCGCTGGACGAAGCGTGCCTGCAGGCGCTCCCGTTGAGTGCGGCGGGCCGAGTGGCCCGCGACGAGCTGCTGGCGGATCTGCGGCGGCTCCAGGAGCACGCGCTCGATCCCGTGCTCAACTGTATCGATGGCTATCCGCGCGACGAAGAACCGGGCCCGGTCGTGACGGATGTGTTCTCCTTTCACGCCGACAGCGCGCCGATCGAAGCCTCGACGTATCTGTGTACCTACTACGGGCCGGCGAGCGAGGGTCTGCGCAACGACGAGGCGTTGCGACGCGTGGATTTACCCGGGACACGGGCGGAACTACGCAAGCTCTACGGCGGCGCCGATGACGCCAACTTTCGCGTTTATCTGAGCGAACACTGCTACGATCTCCACTATGCACCGGTGGCGGACGCGCGGCCGTTTTCGTTTGGGTTGGGAAATTTCTGGCGCATCGCGGTGGACTGGCCCGGGAGCCCGGTGCCCCCCTGCGTGCACCGCGCGCCCGCGACCGGGCCGGGAGATCCGCCGCGGCTGCTGTTGATCAGTTGAAGGGTGGGTTCAGTGGGATCGTAGGCCGACGGTGTTTACGGCGATGACGCGGTAGGTGTAGTGCTGGCCCGCTGCGGCGGTAGCGTCGTTGAAGGTCATCGGCACGAGCGGCTGGTTCGGGGTGTCGCTGTATTGGAGGCCTTGAAAAATCGGACGGCCACGGGGGTTGTTCGACTTCTCCGGGTGGGTGGCGATGAGCTGGCCGTCGCGTTCGATGAGCAAGTGTGCGAGACCGCTCTCGAGATCGGCCTCGGCGATCCACGTGAGCTGGCGACCGGTGACGCGAACCTGGGTTGGGGCGGGCGGGGGAGTGGTATCGGTCACGGCCGTGTCGGTGACATACTGGGTCCATGCGCGGGCGCTGGCCTCGTTAGGCAGCCAGATGGATTTTTCTTTCGGGCCGGAGAATTTATCGGCCGGGACCGGAGCGACGATTTTAGGTTCCCCGGCATGAAGGGGTGCGAGCAACGCGGCGGAGGCGGACATGGAGCGGAGCGGGCTGCCACGTTTGACGGGTAGACGGGCCGTGAGGCACGCGTCAAACCACGGAATGGCGAGATAGCGTTGGTTGCCGCATTCATGGCTCGTGAGGGGATCGACCGCGACCGCAATGAGAGCCCCTTGGGCTCGCATCGTGCTAAAGAATGTTTCGACGCCGCCCCACACGCTGGCGAAGCGACCTTCCCGCACAGTGACACCCTCCTGGGTGCCGAGATTGCACATGAGGGGAACCTGCGTGGCGGCGTCCGCGATCGCGTACGGCGTGGGCTTTCCGGAGGCCGCGACCACAGGCGGCGCTCCGGAGCGTAACCATGCGGCGGCGACGCGATCCGGGTGCAACAGCGTCATGGCACCGGCCCAATTTGCACCGCCGCTGTGACCCCACAAGGCCCATGGCACAGTGGCGAGCTCCGGATGACCACTCTGGGTGCCGAGATCGCTCAGGGCGCGTTGGAAGGCGACTGCGGAGCCCTTGCGTGGGTCGCACCACAGCTGGCAGTCCGCCTTGTCCGGCTGTTCATACGCGGGTGAGAGCAAGGCGCAGTCGTGCTGCTTCGCGAGCGCCTGCCAGTGGAGATCGTAGGCGCCGGTCAGCCCTGATTTGCAGGAGCC
>CAMATV010000370.1 GCA_945861235.1 Opitutus sp. GAS368 | reverse complement strand
GGCAAGGCCGCGAAGCCGCGCTCGATGAGTTCGACGGCCTTGAGGTCGCGGGCCTTGCCTTTGTCGATCAGGCCGCCGGGCCCGAGTGAGCCCATAATCACGACGATAATGCGGCGGCCATTACGTTCGGCGGTGAGGCTGATGCAGTAGCTGGCGGCGGCGGTAAAGCCGGTCTTAAGGCCATCGACCCCGCTGACTTTACCGAGGAGCTTATTGTGGTTCTCCATTTTCATCGGGCCTTTCGCGCGGTTGGGACCGAAGTCGCGGTTCTTCACCGAAGCATACTTCAGTACTGTGGTGTTAACCACCAAGTGGCGGCAGAGGATGGCGTAGTCACGCGGCGTGGTGAGATCGGTGTCCGCTAGCCGGCGGGTTGAGGGCGGGAGTCCGTGCGGCGTGCGGAAAGTGGTGTGAGTCATCCCGAGCTGGCGGGCCTTGGCGTTCATGAGTTCGACAAAGGCCGGGACCGAGCCGGCGGAGAAACGGGCGAGGGCGCGCGCGGCGTCGTTGGCGGACTGGATCATCATCGCGTAGATAAGTTCTTCGACGGGGAACGTCTCGCGCGGATCGAGGAAGACCTGGGTGCCGCCGATGTTATCCTCATTCATGATACGGACGGGCGCGGCGAGGGAGAGACTGCCGGCGACGAGTTTGTCGTGGAGCACGGCAAACGTCATGAGTTTGGTCATACTGGCGGGCGGGCCCTCGTAGTCGGCGCGGTCCTCGTAGAGGACGGCACCGGTCGCGGCGTCGGTGACAATCGCTCCTTTGTAGGCGGTGGTCTGATCGGTTTCGGCGGGGCGAGTGGATTTGCTCTTGGCGGCGGCGCAGGCCAACGGCGCGAGGGCGACGGCGGTGGCGAGCAGGAGCAAGCGGCGCAGAAAAATCATCCGCGAAAGGGAGAAAGGTTTTTTCGCCGGGGCGAGCAGAATCCGAAGATTCCGCGCAACGACGTCGCGGCGAGGCGCCGACGTTTACAGTTTGGTCTGCTCGAGAGGGAGGTCGTGGAGACGGACGGCGGGATTTTTTTCCGCAAAATAACGCATCGTCCATTCGCTGGGGAACAGGGCGACGGTCTGGTCGAGTTTGTCCGCGCCGAAGGCGACACCACTGGGCACCAAAAAGAGGGATGGGTCGGGAAGTGTTTGCGCGGGGTCGGCGGGTGCGAGCCACTTCATCAGGCTCCAAGGCGAGACATCGAGGCGGGACTCGGCACCATATTCGGCTTGGAGGCGCCATTGGACGACTTCGAATTGCAGGGTGCCCACGGCGGCGAGGAGCGTAGAGGTCGTCATGCCGGCGCGGAGCGTGATGGATTGGACGACGCCCTCTTGGAGGAGTTGTTCAAGGCCGGCGCGGAATTTTTTCGCGTCGGAGGGGGTGGGGTTGGCGATGAACGTGAAGACCTCGGGCGGGAAGCGCGGGATCTCGTCATAGCGGATGGATTTGTCCTCGGTCAGGGTGTCACCGATCCGGAAACTGTCGTGGCCGACGAGGCCGATGACGTCGCCGGGCCAGGCTTCATCGACGGTTTCGCGGTCTTGGCCGAAAAGTTTATGGGAAGAGGAGAGGCGGATGGTGCGGCCGCTGCGCTGATGGATGACGGTCATGTCGCGCTCGAATTTGCCGGAGCAAATGCGGACGAACGCGATGCGATCGCGGTGCTTGGGGTCCATGTTGGCCTGAATCTTAAACACGAAGGCGGAGAACTTCGGGTGGTCGACGGGAATGCTGCGGGCGGTCGCAGGCTCCGAGCCGACGGTGACCGACGAACGCGACGCGAGCGTCGCGTCCCCACTGCCCGCGGATGTATGCGGCTGGGGCGGGATGGAATCTTGGAGGAAACCATCGAGGAGGAGCTGAATCCCGAAATTGTTGACCGCGCTGCCGAAGTAGACGGGGGTTTGTTGACCGGCGCGGATGGCGGCGAGGTCGAAGGGGTGACCGGCGCCGTCGAGCATGGCGAGCTGCTCGGTGACTTGATCGAACGTGTAGTCGTCGAGTTTCGCGCGGACGGCGGGATCTTCGAGGGACGTGACGTTGACGGGGGCCTGAAATTTTCCGCCGGCGACGCGCTCGAAGAGGTGGACTTCACGGGAGCGCCGATCGAACACGCCACGGAACGACGGGCCGTTGCCGAGGGGCCAGATGACGGGGGAGGACTGGAGACCGAGGACGGTTTCGAGTTCGTCGAGGAGTTCAAGGGCGTTGCGCGTGGGGCGGTCGCACTTATTCATGAACGTGAAAATCGGGACGCCGCGGCGACGGCAGACTTCGAAGAGTTTGCGGGTTTGCGCCTCGATGCCCTTGGCCGCGTCGATGACCATGACAACGGCATCGACTGCGGTGAGGACGCGATAGGTGTCTTCGGAGAAATCTTTGTGACCCGGGGTGTCGAGGAGGTTGACGGCGCAACCGGCGTAGTCGAATTGGAGGACCGTTGAGGAGATGGAGATTCCGCGTTGCTTCTCGAGTTCCATCCAGTCGGAGGCGGTGGCGCGCTGGTTTTTCCGGGCCGTGACGGTGCCGGCGAGATGGATGGCGTTGCCGTAAAGGAGGAATTTTTCCGTGAGCGTGGTCTTACCCGCGTCAGGGTGCGAAATGATCGCGAAGGTGCGGCGGCGGGCGATTTCTTGGGCGGGCGACATGGCGTAAGGGGCAAAGGAAAGGGGCCGGAGGCGCAGGGGGAAGACTAATTCTTCGGTCGGTCCTGACAGGAATCCCCACTGATTCAGGGTTCCGCAGAATTCTGAGCAGCGGCTTTCAATCTGCCGAACCCGGAATCTGCGGGAAAAATCATTGCCAGTTCCTCGTTGTTTCCAATCGGCCGTCAGGCCGTTGCCTCCGTTCATTCGCGGGCAAGTTCGCAGGGTGCCCGGCCTGGCAGTCTGCGTGCAGTGAGCCCGATGAATGGAGGGGCAAACGAATGATCAGCCCTGCACACTCCCGGACCTGTGCAGCGCAGGGTAGCGCGCACGGGTGGGTGCGCTCGGGATCGTGAGGGCGTGGCCGGTGCCCCGCGCCGCCGGTCGGTTCACCGCCGGGGACGACGATTTCTGCGCGGCGAAATTTTTTCGTCGCGGCGCGGCGTGAACCCGCAAGGGTGGCACGGTGGTCGGCACTCCTACGCTCAAACTCAAACCCAACGCCAAGCCTCGCGTCCTCAGCGGACATCCGTGGGTCTTTGCCAACGAAGTCGAGGCGCTCTTGCCGGCTGAACATGACGGCGAGGTGGTCGAGTGCCGCGACCGGGCGGACCGGTTTCTCGGGAGCGGAATCTATAATTCGAAGTCGCAGATCATTTGGCGACGTTTCAGCCGCGAGCGCGGGGCGTTGAACGGGGCGTTCATCCGCGGGGCGATCGAGCGTGCGGTGGCGCGGCGCGAAGCGGGGAGCAACCGGCGCTTGGTGTGGTCGGAGTCCGATGATTTGCCGGGGCTCGTCGTGGACCAGTTTGGCGATGCCTTGGTCGTCCAGATCCAGACGGCGGCGATGGAGAAGCGGGCCGCGTTGGTTGGGGACATGCTGGCGGAAGTGGTGCAGCCGGCGGAGATTATTTTTCGTAACGATGCACCGATTCGGCGCCTCGAAGGTTTGCCGATGGAAGTGCATACGCGGTCCGGAAATCCGTGGGAGCCGCGTTGGGTGACGATTGATGGATTTGACTACTGGCTCGATCTGCAGAGCGGGCAGAAGACGGGATTCTATCTCGACCAACGGCCGCAGCATGCGGCGGTGGCGAAGTATTGCGCGGGGAAGCGGGTGCTCGATGCGTTCTGCAATCAGGGCGCGTTCGGGCTGCACGCGGCGCGGGCGGGTGCGAAGGAAGTGCTCGGGCTCGACAGTGCGTTCGACGCGATTGGCGCGGCCAAGCGCAATGCGGAGCGGAATGGCGTGGCGGCGACGGCCCGGTTTGTGGTCGCCAACGTGTTCGACTGGTTCAACGACCCCGTGCGCGCAGGCGACGGATTGTGGGACGTGATCGTGCTCGATCCGCCACCGTTTGCGAAATCGAAGAGCGCGCTCGAAGGGGCGTTGCGGGGTTACAAGGAAATCAATTTGCGTGCGCTCCAACGGCTCGCGCCCGGCGGCGTGCTCGCGACCTATACGTGTTCGCATCACATGCAGGATGCGGAGACCCGCGGGGTGATTGCCGATGC
>CAMATV010000369.1 GCA_945861235.1 Opitutus sp. GAS368 | reverse complement strand
GAGGTCGTGCGTCGCGGCGTGACGCCTTACGCGGAAGTGTTGGGTTGGGGCCAAGCGTCAGACGGTTGGAACGTCGCCATCTCGCATCCCGAAGGCAGTGGCTCGGCCGCTGCGATGACGCTCGCGCTCCGCGCCAGCGGGGTCTCCCCCGAGCAGGTGGACTATGTCAACGCCCACGCCACCTCGACGCTCATTGGTGACATTTCCGAAGCGCGGGCCCTGCGATCCGTGTTTCAGGATTCCTCGCTGCGTCCTGCGGTGAGCAGCACGAAGGCGCTGACCGGGCACGGGCTTTCACTCGCCGGGGTGATGGAGAGCGCGTTCTGCGCGCTGGCGATCCGGGAGGGATTTATACCGGGCAACGCGCACCTCACCAAGCTGGATCCCGAATGCGCAGGTATCAATATTCTGCGCACGACGGAGAACACGCCGCCCAAGATTGTCATTAAGAACAGCAGCGGATTCGGCGGTGCCAATGTCGCCCTGGTCTTCAAGCGGGTGGCCTAACACCGTGGCCGCCGCACGCGTTTCCGATCTGCACCGCACGGCCTTCATTACCGGTGCGAGCACGGGCCTCGGCCGGGCCTTTGCGGAAATGCTGCTCGCCGAGGGGGTCCGCGTCTGGGGCACGGCGCGCGACGGCGCCCGTCTCGCCGCGCTTGTTACCCAGCACGGGGAGCGGTTCACGCCGGTGATTCTGGATCTGCGGGACGGTCCGCAGGCCGAAGCGAGGTTTCGTGCGGCCGACCGGAGTGCGGGCGGCTTCGACCTCGTGATCAATAATGCCGGCTACGGAGTGTTCGCGGAATTTGCGGCGACCGACTTCACGGTGTGGGCGGAGCAGCTGCAGGTGATGCTCATCAACACGGCGCGACTCGCGCACGCCGCGCTGGGGGGGATGTTGGAGCGGAACCGGGGCGCGCTGGTCAACATCTCGTCGCTGGCGGCGGAGTTTCCGCTGCCTTTTCAGTCAGCCTATAACATCACGAAAGCGGGTCTCTCCGCGCTCAACGAAAGTCTCATGATGGAGGTTTCCGGCACGAAGGTGGTCATACTCGATGTGCGTCCCGGCGACTATCGAACGGATTTCGAAGGCTCGATCCGCCGACCGCAATCGGCGTCGGCGCAGAGTCCGCGGATGGCGCGGGCGTGGACGGCGTTTGTGGCGATGATGGAGTCGGGGCCGGCGCCCACGGAGGCTGCGGCCGAGCTACGGCGCGCGCTGTTGCGGAATCGCAGCGGCACGGTGCGCATCGGACGGTTTTTCCAGGCGGTGATCGCGCCCTTTATTTCTCGCCTTGGTTCGCTGGCGCTCAAGCGCCGGATTCAAGCGACTTATTTCAAGATTTCCTGACCGCATGTCCAAGCTCCGTATTCTTGTTCTCACAGCCAGCACCGGTGGTGGTCACGACGCGCGGGCGGAGGCGTTTGCCGAGTGGTGTTTTCAACTTTACCGGCACGACGTCGACGTGCGCATCGAGCAGATGCTGGAGAAATCGTCCGTGGTGACCCGCGCGGGCGTGGGTCTTTACAATCGCATCCAGCGGTTGGCCCCTTGGATGCACCGCGGGTTTTACGCCTTCGTCGAGCTGCTGAGTTGGCTCAATCGGAGCGACGTCACGTTTGGTTCCAGCTATTATCTGAAGGTCTTGCAGGACTACCAACCTCACCTCGTGTTCAGCGTGCACGACTGTCTCAACCGCGGCTATTTTCAACTCGCGCGGGCCACGCTCGGCGCCAACCGGGTGCGCTGCGCGACCTACTGCGGGGAATTTTCCGGTGGCTGGGGCTACTCGCGCAACTGGATCGAGCCGACGGTCGACCGGTATTTTTCGCGCACGCCGACGGCGGCGGACTACGCGGTCAAGCAAGGAATCGCGCCGGAAAAATCGCGCGTGCGCGGTTATCTGATGTTGCCGCGTTCGCACCTGGAGGTGTTGAGCCCGGCGGACCGGCGGGTGTTTCAGGCCAAAAAACTCGGCCTCAACCCCGACAAGTTCACGGTCTTTCTCGCGACGGGGAGCAATGGGGCGAACAATCACTTTGATCTCCTGCAAGGGCTGGTGAAGCACGCCGAACGCGTGCAGGCGATCGTGATTTGCGGCAAGAACAAGGAGACCTACAACGACCTCGTGCACTGGCGCGCTACGCACCCCGAGTTTGACTGCCATATCGAGGGTTACTCGGAGATCGTCCACCTGCACATGCAGGCGAGCGATGTGATCGTGACCCGCGGTGGCACGACGACCTGTGCGAAGGCCCTGCATTTTCAGTGCCCGATTATCTTCAATGCGTTTGGTGGGATCATGCCGCAGGAGGAGCTGACGTGGAAATTTTTCCGCAATGGCGCTGCCTCGGAGAAAGTTGAGGATGCGGTGGACTTTACCCGGCTCATTGATCGGTGGATGGCGACGCCGGCGGCCTACGCGGCGGTGCGGGAGAATTTTCTGAAACTGCGTTACGTGGAGGATCCGACGCTGCTGATCGAGGAGCTCGTGGGGATGGCCAACGAAGTCGTCGGAGCGAAGCTGAAACGCCGGGCCTTTCCGCCGTCGAACGGTAGCAGTGCCCCGTCCGCGCCGAGTGGGAAGGGTTAGGGCTGCGGTTCCGAGGCGACACGTAATGCGCTTGGCCGCGGCGCGGGTGGCGTTCTAGTTTCAAATCACCTTGTCGACCGAAGCGCCTGTCATCGCCTATTTTTTTACGACGTTCCCGAAACCCACGGAGACTTTCCTTCAGCGAGAAATCATCGCGATGCGTGCGCATGGGGTGAATCTGCGGCTCTATTCGCTGTGGGGTGGCGGGGGTACGTTTCGGGGACTGCCCGTTGCGACCTTCAACAAGTGGCGACTGTTGACGCTTTTTTGGATGATTCCCTATGAGTCGTGGCGCCGGCCAGAGGTCTTGCGGCAGGTCTTGGCCGGACTGTTCACGCGCCGGGCGCCGTCGTGGATTAACTTTTGGGAGAATATGCTCGGAGCCGGTTTCGCCTGTATTTTTGCACGGCATTTCAGGGCCAACCGACCGGCGCTCATCCACGCTGCGTGGGGTGGTGCACCCGCGACGGCGGCTTGGCTGCTGTGGCGGCTCGACCAGCATCGCTTCAGTGCGGCGGCCCACGCCTACGATATTTATGAGCACGGCGGCGACTGGTGGCTGAATGATAAGTTGGCGCATGCCGCCTTCGTCCACACGTCAACGGAGATGGGGCGCAAGGCGCTGGTGGCGCGCGGGCTGGCGGCGGAAAGGATTTTTTGCATACGCCGCGGTCTTGACCGACTGCCGGCGTTAAAGCCGCTGCGGGCTTCGCGTGTGCCGTTGCAGCTGGTGTGCGTGGCACGATTGGTGGAGAAGAAAGGTCTCGATCATCAACTGCGCGTCTACGCCGCGCTGCGCGCCGCGGGGGTGGCCTTTGAAGCGCGGATCGTGGGCGGGGGGCCGTTGCTGCCGGAGCTGGAAAAACTCGCGGGCCACCTCGGGATCGCGGCGAGTCTGACGTTTACCGGACATTTGCCGCATCATGAAGTGTGGAGCCAGCTCGCATGGGCGGATGTCCTTTTGCACACGGGGGTGATTGCGCCCAGCGGGGACCGCGATGGTCTGCCGAATGTGATTCCCGAGGCGATGTCGGTCGGCGTGCTCGTCATCACTTCACCGGTGGCCGCGACGACCGAGGCCGTGACGCAAGGGGTGACGGGACTTGTCGTGCCGGTGGAGTCGACGGAGGTGTGGGTGAGTGCGTTGCGCCGGTTGTCGACGGACGATGTGTTTGCCGAGAAACTGCGGCGAGCGGCGCGGGTTTGGGTGGAGGAAAACTTCAACGCGCATGGCAATGCCGAGCGAGTGCTCGCGTTGTTCAAGCGGTCGATAGGGCCATGATCTATTTCGATGTCACGAAGGCCGGAGGGGCGGGCCATCGCTCAGGATTGATGCGGGTGAGTGCACGCTTGGCCGATGGTCTGCGTGGCGTGGCGACGGAGGTGCGTTGGCCGACCTGGGATCGCGCGACGTTGCGGGCGGACGATTGGTTTTTCACCGGAGAGTTGTTTTCAGAGGAAGAACGGCCGGGGTTTACGGCCTTTTTGGAGAAACGCGAAGGACGGACGGCGGCGATTTTTCATGACGCGATTCCGTTGACGCACCCGCACATTACTTGGCCGCAGAGTGTGGCGCGCCATCCGGGCTACCTGAA